>JAVLCL010000320.1:0-3676 GCA_031580825.1 Halothece sp. Uz-M2-17 | reverse complement strand
GTTCTAAATTTTGCTCGGCGGTTTTACCAAAGCCAATCCCTGGGTCAATGAGTAAGCGCGATCGCGCAATTCCAGCTGCTTCGGCTGCAGAAAGCCTTTCTTCTAAGACAGCAATAATCTCTCCCACTAAATCCTCATAAGTGGTCATTTGCTGCATGGTTTCTGGGGTTCCCCGAATGTGCATCAAAATGATGGGAACTTCTAATTCCGCAACCGTGGTTAACATATCCCCATCAAAGGTTCCCCCAGAAATATCATTGACCATATCTGCACCCGCCTGCACAGCTTGTTGGGCAATTTCGGCGCGAGTGGTATCGACAGAAATGGGGACATTCAAGTGCTTGCGAATCCGCTTGATAATCGGAATCACCCGCTCTAATTCTTCTTCTAGAGAAATTTGTTTTGCCCCAGGGCGCGTTGATTGTCCGCCAATATCCAGAATATCAGCCCCTGCTTCCACTAAAGCAGAAGCCCGTTGCAACGCTTCTTCGAGATTATTATAGTCACCGCCATCACTAAAGCTATCTGGGGTTATATTCAACACTCCCATTAAATAGGTTTGTTGTCCCCAGATAAAGGATTGATTGCGAAGCACTAACCCTTGCTGATTCATGAGATTCTACTTAAATAAGAATTTGAGAAACTTAAACTTATCAGCATAAGGGGGATAACGCAATGGAATATCTAACCAGAATTGGCGATTGGTAACGCTTTTATAGTGAGTAAAAGTATCAAAACTTGCTTTACCATGATATGCCCCCATCCCACTTTCGCCCACACCACCAAAAGGCAATTCTGTAGAAGCAATATGGATAATGGTATCGTTAAGGGTAACGCCACCAGCAGAGGTTTCTTGCAAAACTTTTTGTTGTTTGTTTTTATCTTTCGAGAAGAGATAGAGAGCAAGGGGTTTGGGGTAAGCATTAATTTGCGCGATCGCGCGATCTAAATCATCATATTCAATAATCGGAAGAATCGGACCAAAAATTTCTTCTTCCATCACCGGATCTTTCCAACTCACCCTATCTAAAAGCGTCGGTGCAATATAACGGGTTTCGGCATCCGTTTCCCCACCAGCAATAACTTTACCCTGATCTAAAAACTGACGCAAACGATTAAAATGTTTCTTGCTGACAATTCGGGAATAATCGGAACTTTCCTGAGGATTTTCTCCATAAAACTCCTGTAAACAAGTTTGCATCGCGCTGACTAATTCCTCTTTAATCTCCCGATGAACCAATAAATAATCCGGCGCAATACAAGTTTGTCCCGCATTAATAAATTTACCCCAAATAATGCGTTTAGCACTGTGTTCAACATGAATATCCGGTTCAACAATACAAGGGCTTTTACCCCCTAATTCCAGCGTTACAGGGGTGAGATGTTCTGCTGCTGCTTTCATCACAATTTTACCCACAGCACTACCACCGGTGTAGAAAATATGGTCAAATTTCTGTTGTAATAACTCTTCAGAAACGGTTTTATCTCCTTCTACAACCGTAATGTAGTTCGGATCAAAAGTTTGTGCAATTAAATCCGCTAAAACTTTAGATGTATTCGGTGTAATTTCTGAGGGTTTAATAATCGCACAATTTCCCGCAGCGATCGCGCCTAAAAGCGGAATAATTGCCAATTGAAACGGATAATTCCAAGGACTAATAATTAAGACTTGTCCCAACGATTCCGGAACAATAAAAGAGGTTGCTGGGAAAAAATTAAGCGGTGTTTTAACGGGTTTTTGTTTTACCCACTGCTCTAAATGCTTGAGAAAATAATCAATTTCTTCTCCACAATAAGCGACTTCTGTCACAATCGCTTCAAATTTAGGCTTTCCAAAATCTTGAAAGAGAGCTTCTGTAATCGTATCTTGTGATTCGCTAATAACTTGTTTGAGCTTTTTTAATTGGGCTTTGCGAAACGAAACATCCTTAGTCTTTCCAGTAGCAAAGAAATCTTTTTGTGCTTGAACAATATCTTGCACTTGAGTTTGGGCTAACATGATTATCTATCTCTTAGTATGAATTCTTAACTCAGTTGAATTAACGTCCATACTTCTATCATAGTCTTACATTAAAGTTGTTGGTTTAACCTTAAAATTAAATAACCCAAAAATAATCCAAAACGCTAAGAAACTCCCCGTTAAAATCAAAACTGGCATTCCTCCCAATTGAAACACTAAAATCGGGGCTGCTGCGGTAAAGAAACCGCCCCCCATAATCGGTTCAAATAGCAGTTGTTTATAGGCAAAACTTTCTAACGCTTCGGTTTCATTGGTGGGATCAACCATTTTTAGTAATAACAGTCCAGTTGCCGTAACGCCCATAGATTGCCCAATATCACCAATTCCCCGTTCAAACCAATGGGTCGGAAGAATGCGAGGGGCAAAGAAAAGAAATGCAAAAACATTCCAAGCAATACCAGCAACCGATAACAGCAAAAACGGAATTAAATTTGTACCGAGGACGCTGAGAGAAATAGACGCGATCGCGCTAAAAATAACAGTATCTAAAGATACCCCAGCAATATTTTTTTGCAGCGGTTTTAGAATCAGTCCATCTAACCCTAAACGTTTCATAGAAATTTGAACAATTAATCCCCCAATCAGTGCCATAGGAAATAAAGGCACATAGTTCATAATTTCAATTTCTATTTTTCCCCAAGTGAGAGCTTCTAATTCTTTTAAACCTTCTAAAATTAGCCAGCCTAATGTCAGCGCGATCGCGACAACTCCTAAATTAATTGATAACGGATCGATTAAAATATTTTTTCCTAAACTTTGATATTCAGTTTTTAATTGTTCAGCGTTTGAATCAGAAACTTGATCAGTAGTATCAAAAGATAAATGGGGTTTATGCCCGGAAGTAATATGACCTTTTCTTCGTCCCCAATTAATCAAAATTGTTCCTGTAATCACACCAGAGATTAAGCCAACCGTTGCTAATCCTAATGCAATTTCTCCCCCATCATGAAAGCCAAAATCATCTAAAACACCAGCCATTCCCGCAGCAGTGCCATGCCCCCCTTCAAACGCCATTTCAATTAGTGCACCTGCGATGGGATTGATATCAAAAATAGGCGTTAAAACCAACAGTGTCATTGCTAAACCAACAACATATTGTCCCCAAGCTAGAATTTGAGAAAACGCCACTTGAGGCGCAACTTTCTGCCAGATTGCTTTGGGACTCGGAATGGTTTCTCCCAGAAATAGGGTTGCAAAAACTAGATTAATAAAAACACTAGGTGCTTGAGACCAAACTGTCGTAATGTTTTCTGGAAAAATTCCCTGATCTGATAAAAAACTTGAAGCAGGAACAAGATTTCCTAACCCTTCCTTTCCCAAAAATAACGCCACGCCTCCTGCGAGAATTGATTCAGGTAAGTAAAGGACATCAAACAGCTTAATTTTCTGCTTTAAAAATCGTCCAAATAAGAGGAATAGTCCTAAAACAATAAACGCTGCAAAAACATCTCCTAATCCTAAACCAGTGGTGTTCAATTGACTATAATCCTTCTGATTGCGAACTACGCTGTAAAACAGTCGCTACTTCAACATTCATGAAATAGAGACCGGTTACAGTGTGGGAGCTTTTGTCTCAGCAAGTAGTAGCAATTATTACATTTCAAGGATGCAAAGGTTCAATTATTGCCTTGATCTGACCTAAGATAGAGAAAAAGC
>JAVLCL010000319.1:0-4299 GCA_031580825.1 Halothece sp. Uz-M2-17 | reverse complement strand
CCTGGTTATCTCTGGAATTTCCCCAAAGCAGATGGTTACTCTCTCGGGATTGGGGCATTTAGCAAGCGCGGGTCACAAAACCTGCGTCAAATTTTAGCGGATTATGCTCGTCTGTTTGATGTTGATCTGACCCAAGCCCCACATTGGGGTCATCCGATTAGTCTCTGGAATGGTAATCAAAAATTGCATACCGATCGCGCGCTCTTAGCCGGAGAAGCAGCTTGTGTCGTTGATCCCTTTACCGCAGAAGGGATTCGTCCCTCAATTTTTAGTGGGATTAAAGCAGCCGAAGCCGTTGCCAATGCTTTAGACGGAGACAGTTCTGCCTTAGGAAACTATTCCCGCGCGATCGCGCAAGAATGGGGAAAAGAAATGATTTGGGCGCGCAGACTCGCTGACACCTTTTATCGTTTCCCTCGTTTTGGATATCGGATGGGAGTCAAACGAGCCAGTGCTACACAGACTCTTGTCAAAATTGCCATTGGGGAAAAACGCTATTCAGAAGTTGCTCAACGTGCACTGCAACGGTTAACTAGCTTAGCAAAATGAGAGTAGGGAGAACACTCCCTAACTCCTATTTCATCTAACTGGGAGCGCGACCATAGAGTTCCGTTAACATTCCCAGTCGATCGCGCAACTCATTCGTCAACTCATCACGACGATAACGCCACGCCCAATTCTCTCCTAACTGACTGGGCGTATTCATCCGTGCATCACTCCCCAAGCCGAGAATATCTTGCAGGGGAATCATCGCTTGATTCGCCACTGATCCTAAAGCCACCCGAATCAGACTCCAGTGAACGCCTTCCGAAGAAATCCCGCCGATAAACTGACGCACGGTTTCTTTTTGTTCTGCGGTTCGTTTTTTATACCAGCCCACCGTCGTGTCATTATCGTGAGTTCCCGTATAAACTAAACAGTTACGGTCATGATAATTAAACGGTAAATAAGGATTTTCCGGACCTGAATCAAAGGCAAAGTGTAAGACCTTCATCCCCGGAAAATCAAACTGCGCTCGCAACGCATCAACATTTGAGGTGATAATCCCTAAATCTTCCGCAACAATGGGTAATTCACCCAGACGTTCCCGCAAAATCTTAAAGAACTTCTCCCCAGGGGCTTGTACCCAGTGACCATTGCGAGCATCTTTTTCCCCTTGGGGAACCGCCCAAAAGGATTCAAAGCCACGGAAATGGTCAATTCGGAGTAAATCCACATAATCCAGTGTCCCTTCAAAACGGTTCAACCACCAGTTAAACCCATTGGCTTCCACTTGTTCCCAGTTATAAACGGGATTCCCCCATAATTGTCCCCCTTCACTAAAATAATCGGGGGGAACACCCGCCATTAAAGAGGGTTGACAGGTTTCTGGATCAAGACAAAAGATATCTTGGTGCACCCAAACCGCCATGCTATCGTGAGCGACGTAAATCGGAATATCCCCAAGAATTTTAATTTGTCGCTCATTGGCATAGTTTTTTAAGTTCTGCCATTGGCGATAAAACTCAAATTGGAGATATTTATGATAGTAAATCTCCCAGCCGAGATGCTCTTTCCATTTTTGCAAGGTGTCAGGATCGCGCTTGGCAAGTCCTTCTTCCCATTCATGCCAGCTAATTCCATTGTGGGCTTCTTTCAGTGCCATAAAGAAGGCAAAATCTTCCACCCAATAGCTATGTTGATTACAAAAATCATGATAGGGACCGCGATGGTCTTCAGGGAGTTTGGCAAACCGCTCAAAGGATTGACGGAGAAGGGGCATTTTGACCGCTTCCACGCGATCGTAATCCACGCGTTCTTCCGGTAAATTAGGAAATTGATTAACTTCCTCGTGGGTTAATAGTCCTTCTTCTACAAGTTTATCGGGACTAATCAACAGAGGATTTCCCGCTAGTGCTGAATAAGATAAATAAGGAGAATTCCCAAACCCTGTTGGTCCTAAGGGAAGCACTTGCCATACGGTCTGTCCACTTCCGGCTAAAAAATCAACAAATTCATAGGCTTCTCCCCCCAAATCTCCAATTCCGTAGCGACTGGGAAAGGAGGTGGGGTGAAGTAAAATTCCGCTTGCTCGGTCAAGTTGCATAGAGTTCTGTTTAATTCGACTTGATACTAAGGTACTGCGAAGAGGGTCAGTTATGGCAGTGAGCAGTGACCAGTGACCAGTGACCAGTTATCAAACCCACTTCTAGTAAGACTTTCCATTGATTGAACTGTCAAACATCTAAATGGCTACTGTTGCCATAACTTACCTTAGACAGTTTGACATCTGAATTGCAATAAAAAAAACCTATAATTTTCTGGGAATTCTCCGCGCTGTAAAGAGATAAGGGATATTGCTTCGTGCTGGGAAAAGGAACAAGGAAGGTTAGAGTTATAGCACTACGGGCTGGGCAATAGGCAACAGTTTATGATGAAAGGGTTTTAGCGATCAGTAATATCCTAACCCAAGTTTGTCGTGCTATACCTTTTCCCATGCCTCCTAACCCGTCAATTGAAAATTGACAAACCAATAGGTTCTTGAGGCGAGCAAAGAACCAAGAACAAAAATTAAGAAATATAAATATTTTGCTTTTTTGTATGATTGAGCACAATAATTTTGGCAATTTTAAGACCAAGCTGGTTTAAAGTAAAAACGTAACTGAGTAGAGATCGTTCCTCTGCTGTAACCAAAGCCTCTTTTAATAAAGATAATGCTTGTTATTTATTTAGCCTGTGCCTTAATTGGTGGTGTCTTCGTTGCGTTATCTGTATCTGGTGGTTTCGAGGGCTTTGATTTTGATACAGAAGCCGATTTTGATCTAGATGCTGATGTGGATGCCGAAGCCGATTTTGATGATGTTGATTTCGGAACCCACCAAGGCAAAAGAGAAAAGAAATATAATCCTTGGCTGGGAAATCCCTCTCCAAAACACAAACTCTGGCTGCCCATTTTTAGCTTTAAATTTTGGACGTTTGGAATTTGTTTTTTTGGCTTAACAGGCTTAGCCTTAACTTGGTTACAGCCCAATTTAGGCGTTGTTTTAATCGCATTCATTGCTGTTGTTATGGGGTTAATCATTGGTACAGCAATGGCTTGGTTATTGCGGGTTTTAGGCGGAAATTATACCAATAGTTTTACTCGAACTGATGATTTAGTCGGTATTGTCGGTACGGTGGAAATCCCCTTTGATGCCAATAGTCGTGGGAAAGTTCAACTCTCAGTCAAAGGCTCAAGAGTCGGGTTTTCTGCAATGACGGAACAAGATCGACAATTTCAACAGGGAGAAGAAGTCTTAGTTGTTTCTTGTCAAGATAACCGAGTTTGGGTTGTATCGGCGGATAACTTGAAGGATCAATGATGGAAATGGAGAAAATCTAAATGATGGTTCAGCAATCAGAAAGAGAAATCAAAACGGAAACGGTGATAGAAGTTTCCTCGCCTCCTGTTTTAGCTCAAACCAATAATAATAATAATTCCTTTGGTCTGGGGTTTGGTCTGACAGTGGTGATTGTGGCTGCAATTATTTTACTGGGGATTATCAATACCTGTGTCCAAATTTGTGATCCCAATAAAATTTTGATTATTTCGGGTCGGAAATATAAGCGTCAAGATGGACAGCAAATGGGATATAAGGTCATTTATGGGGGACGTACCTTTAGGTTTCCCATTTTGGAACAGGTGGAAACCATGGATTTAACGACACTTCCCATTCCCATTGAAGTGACCAATGCTTACGCCAAAGGGGGAACGCCTCTCAA
The DNA here is from genome assembly GCA_031580825.1 of Halothece sp. Uz-M2-17. Lineage (GTDB taxonomy): Bacteria > Cyanobacteriota > Cyanobacteriia > Cyanobacteriales > Rubidibacteraceae > Halothece. Next base: position 558 of record JAVLCL010000319.1, on the reverse strand, counting down.
TATTCAAGCGATTGCCAATGTCAAGATTTCTGGAGATTGGTCATTAGTGGGGAATGCTATTGAACGCTTTTTAGGGCGCGATCGCGGTGAGATTTCTCGTGTCGCTAGAGAAACCCTAGAAGGAAATTTAAGGGGCGTTGTTGCGACACTGACACCAGAACAGTTAAACGAAGATCGGTTAGAGTTTGCAGCCCGTATTGCCAATGATGTTAGTAGTGATTTAGCCAAACTCGGTTTACAACTGGATACCCTAAAAATTCAAAGCGTTTCTGATGAAGTGGATTATCTCAACTCCATTGGTCGCCGACAAATTGCCACCATTGTCCGAGATGCAGAAATTGCTGAATCTAACGCGGTTGCAGAAGCCGAACAAATTGAAGCAGACTGCGATCGCCAAGCGGAAGTTGCAGAAACAGAAACCCGCACCGCAGTTCAAGAAAAAGAAAACGAACTACGACGGATTAAAGCCGAAGTGGAGAAAGAAGCTAAGGTAGAAGAAGAACGCACCACTGCTGCTGCCAAAGAAGCCAAAGCTCGTGCCCAGCAAGAATTACAGGC
>JAVLCL010000318.1:2270-4307 GCA_031580825.1 Halothece sp. Uz-M2-17 | reverse complement strand
CTGATTAAACAATCAATTAAACTTCTGTGTTTTCCTCTTTCTTTTCTAACTCAATACCAGAATCAGAATTTTGCTGTTCTTGCTGTTGATCTCGTCTTTCTCTCTGCTTACGATCTGCTCTCACCACATCTTCTAAAACCGATCGCGCTTGTTCCATTTTCTCTAAATTACTGCGATAAAGGTCTAAATCTTTATCAACTTTCTCTTTTGGTAAATTCAGGGCTTGACAACAGTTATTTAAAACTTCCTCGCGTTTTTTGTCATCATTGATAATTTCAGGATTGGCTTTTTCGAGTAGTGTATAGATGCCAATGATAAATAAACGGCTATATTTAAAGCGAGGATTCTCTCTAATTCCTTGTAAAACATCATTTAGATCTCCCGCTTGGTCTAAAGGTTTCCCTTCACATAACCAAGCCGTCACTGCTTCCCCAGAAGCCTTGTCAGCGAGAGACTGCACTTGTTCTGCATCCTGTCGATATTGTTGGGGATCACTTTCAACTGCTTTACAAATAGCGTTAAAAATGGATTCTTTATCTTTTTCCGGTTGATACCCTTGCATAAAGGTATCAAAAACTGTTGTGACTCCCAAAGCATAGAAGGAATCATATTTGAAATCAACATTCACCGTTAACAGGTGCATTTCCACCAATAATTCCTCAATTACTCGGCGGTAAATTGAGTTGAGGGGACGAGTATGAAGGGTATAGAAGGTTCGTTTCGTTTCAGAAAGGGTGCGAAGAGTATCCACAGATTTTATGTTAGTTTCTTTATATAATAGACAGCTTATTTATTGTAACTATTGTCTCGTTTCTAGAAGAATTTGCCAAGTTTCCTTGATGCATTGAAAAGTTTTTTTGTCAAGCCGAATTTTGAGAAAATTTTCCTTAATGGGGAAAGGAAGCAGTCCTTACCGAATCCCTTCCCTCAATCAACCCTCTCTAGTGAAAGCGCAACTTATCCTTTTGCTTGCCAGTTCACCCAATCTTGCGGTTTTAGGAACACATCATAAAGTTCAGCTTCGCGGGTATTCGGTTCTGGGTGATAGCAGTATTCCCACCGCACAAGAGGCGGTAAAGACATTAAAATTGACTCAATTCGTCCTTTGGTTTGTAATCCGAAAATCGTCCCGCGGTCATAAACCAAATTAAACTCCACATAACGCCCTCGGCGATAGAGTTGGAAATTTCGTTCCCGTTCCCCATATTCAATCTGACGACGTTCTTTCGCAATAGGGGTATAAGCGGGTAAAAAAGCATTTCCACAGTCTTGAACAAAAGCAAATAAGTCCTCCCAAGTACGGGGTTCAATTGCTCCTAATTTGCTGCTATATTGCCCCGCATTGCCTTCGGGATCGGGTCCACGATAAAGTTCCCCTTGACCATCTTGGTAATCAAAAAAGATGCCCCCAATGCCTCGGTTTTCCTCGCGATGTTTGATATAGAAATATTCATCGCACCAGCGTTTAAAAACAGGGTAATATTCTTGATGATGCCGATCGCAGCTTGCTTTAAAAGTTTGATGAAAATGCACTGCATCTTCCGCAAAAGGATAATATGGGGTTAAATCTGCCCCACCGCCAAACCACCAGACCGGACCGGCTTCAAAATAGCGATAATTGAGGTGAACCGTTGGAATATAAGGATTGCGCGGGTGTAAGACCATGGAGGTTCCTGTCGCGAAGAATTCATGTCCTTCTGCTTCCGGGCGTTGTTTCAAAATTGAAGGAGGCAAATTTTTACCAAACACTTCTGAAAAGTTCACTCCCCCTTGTTCAAAGACATCACCGCCTTTAATGACGCGCGATCGACCCCCACCGCCTTCTTCCCGTTCCCAAGTATCTTCTTGGAACGTTTGACCACTCCCATCGAGCGTTTCTAAACCACTACAAATCTCATCTTGCAGCGTCATCATAAAATTCTTCACCCGCGCTTTCCCATCTTTGGGAGGCACAAATTGATTTTCACTCGTACTAACGTCAGTTTCTTTTACACTCATGGCTTCTAATGATGAATAAACTTTTACAAACTATTTTTG
>JAVLCL010000318.1:0-2260 GCA_031580825.1 Halothece sp. Uz-M2-17 | reverse complement strand
GAGCGATGTACTCAAAACACGTTAATTTTCCTAAAATAGGATACTTGCCTGGGCGTAATGGATCAGGAGAGATGTTGTGATTCTTAATTTTTCGTTCAAGTTCATCGCAAGAAAAGAAAGGATTTGCTGTCAGTTTTCCCTTTACAAAACCTATCGGGTACTCAGCAATGCCCCCGTAGATGTCCTGTGGGAAAAACTGATTAACCTCGGAGATGTTTCTTGGAATCCCCTGCTCGATCATACCAATGCCCCCCAAGGGTTGCGGGCGAAACCGGGTTTGATTTATCAAGCGGTGACGAGATTAATGCCGATTCCCATTCGCGTTTTTGTGGAAAAAGTCAATCCCGGTGAATTTTTAAGTTTGCGTGTACTCGCCATTCCCGGTTTGGAAAATCGGGTCACGTATCAAGTGGAATCGACGTTGATTGGCACTTATGTTTCCTGTTCTATCACCTTGCGGGGTTGGTTATCTCCTTTTCTATGGTGGATGATTCGTCCTTATGCCTCACGAGTGGTGCGAGAACTCGCCCAATCGGCTGAATCAGCGCAACAAGTCAGCTAATAATGTCCATTGCGATGATCATTTTCGTAATGGATGCGAGTTCCTGCCCACATTAGTTTCTCACGGAGAGTATTATAGAAGGAATGATCTTCTCGCAGAATAATAAATTTGGCTAAACAATTTGCCATGGTGATGGAAACTCGCTGTCCGGGCCAGATGGTAGTTCCGAGAGAGCCATCTGTCCAGAGTTTGGTTGAAGGTTCGGTTTCTTCCAGGGGCCAAACATTAACAACGGAACCGGGGGGAAGAACTAACGGACGACTGGACAAACTGAGAGGACAAATCGGTGTTACCACCATTGCTTCCATTCCGGGGTGAACAATGGGACCATTTGCTGAAGCCGTATAACAAGTAGAACCGGTTGGACTGGCAATAATTAAGCCATCCCCTTGAAATTGTTCCACCACTTCTCCATCCACTTCCATTTCTAAAATAGACGTGATCATACGATCAACACTTGCCGGTTTCACACACATTTCGTTCAAACAGAAGAAGCGGTCGCTCATCGGTTCCGGTTTCACTCGCCCGCCTTCTAAGACTTGTGCTTGTAGCATCATCCGCCGTTGGATCGCATAACGATCTGACTCTAAACGATCGAGCAGATTTTCAATATCTTGAAATAACTCAAAGCGTTCGGTTAAAAACCCTAAATGTCCGCCTACATTCACTGCTAAAATCTGTACCCCTTCTGGGGCAAGTTGTCGCGCTGCTGCGAGGGCGGTACCATCTCCCCCTAAAACAATTGCTAAGTCAATCTCATTTCCTACAGACGATAAAAACACGGGATAAGGGTTATCTTTGATGCCACTGGGACCGACTAGCACTTTACAACCCCGTTTTTCTAATGCTCTGGCACAGGTATCTGCCCATTTCTTGCTATTTTTGTCACCTGCTTTGTAGGCGATGATTACTTGGTTTAATTGCACGATTTTGTTATTCGTTAGCTTTGAATGTCTAAACTGGCGATGCTTTGCTCAAAATTGGGCAATCTGCCCTGAAACTCACTGCTAGGTGTGGTATAGGTTGTAATCCAAACTGTTTCCCCTTGGGGTTGCAAATAAAATAATTGTTTCAAGCTCACCCCTTCTTGCGTTGTGACATTAGCAACAATGCGCCCAAGAGAGGATTGATTGTGGGTGATAATCGTTTCTTCTTCAATTTGGTGGGTGGCTTGCAGTTGTTTGACAGTTGTTGCTAGATAGTTCTCTAGAGAAGTTTGTTGATTCAGGGATTGCTGCACAACATTGACGTTAGTTAACGCATCTGCGGTAAACGATCGCGCATCAAAGGCAAGCAAAGCTGTTTGTTCCAAATTTTGTTTAATCGGTTGCAACCGCGTTTCATAATTTTGATCTAGATCGGTTAATGCGGTTTCAATATTGGTAAGATCTCGCACTGGATTCCCCCCACGATAGGTTTCAGGAACAGACAGTGTGATCCCTTCTCCTTTCATGGTTTGCCAGTTTTCTGCACTTAAATCAAAGGCTTCTAAACTCGCAGACGTGGGATTATTAGAAGAAACTTGGGGATTGCGAGGGGAAAAATCTTGACAACTACTGAGTGTCATTAAAATCAAAATCCCGAATAAAAAAGAAAAGAGATGTTTCATGATTTTAGGAGTTTATTCAGATAGCGCAACACAATAATTCCAATTAACGTCGTCGCTGCAACAACGAGCCAAAATTGATCGGTAATGAC
>JAVLCL010000317.1:0-4333 GCA_031580825.1 Halothece sp. Uz-M2-17 | reverse complement strand
AGAACCAATCAACATTTTTTCTAACACGAATTGCAACAACCGCAGTTGCAGCCACCGGCTGAAATAAATCGTGATCAGCAATGTCGCTACCAGAATGATAAATCCCTGAATAATCCAACGACTTCGGCTTTGTGGTTCCCCTAATAAGCGGATTACCACATAAACTAAGATAACAACGAGAACAACATCAAAAACAGAAATTAACCAACTGGGAAACCAAGAAAGGAAATCAGATAAGCCTGGGAAGGGCATTGTTGTGTAAAACAGACAAGAAACAATGGACAGTCAGCAACGAACAATTAACAGTTGTTATTCGTTAAGAGTATTCGTACAAAACAAATAACAAATGATCAACTATCAATTGTATTCAGTCTTGACGGTAAATTATCTTGACTAATTAGATCTTGATAGGTTTCACGATGAATAATAATATCTGCTTCCCCCTCATGGACTAACACCATTGCTGGGCGCAGTAAGCGATTATAATTAGAAGCCATGCTATACCCATAAGCTCCGGTACTCATCACCACAAGGGTATCTCCAGCCGTCGTTTCAGGAAGTTGGGCTTCTTTAATCACCACATCCCCTGACTCACAATGTTTCCCGGCAACAGTGACCGTTTCCGTGGTTGATTGGGACATTTTATTTGCCAGCACAGAGCGATAAACCGATTCATAGGTGATGGGACGAGCATTATCCGACATTCCGCCATCAACCGCAATGTAAGTTCTGATTTCAGGAACTTGTTTACGCGCACCAATCGTATAAGCGGTAACTCCTGTGGTTCCCACTAGCGAGCGACCCGGTTCACAGATTAATTTCGGCGGAGAAACTTGGGCTTCTGCGCAGGCTGCATCCACCGCTTTCGCAACAGTTGCTGTCCATTCACTAATACTGGGGGGATCATCTGCTTCCGTGTAGCGAATCCCTAAACCGCCACCAACATTGAGTTCTCGGGCAGGTAAACCTAACTCTTGGGCAGTTTTTAACCACTTCACTAACACTCCTCCTAAATCTTGATGGGGTTGACGCTCAAAAATTTGAGACCCAATGTGAGCGTGAACGCCAACAAAATCTAACGCAGGGGTTTTTACTAAGAAATCAAGCACCTCCGCCACCTGATTCGGATCAAAACCAAACTTGCTATCAAGGTGTCCGGTACGAATATACTCATGAGTATGACATTCAATCCCAGGTGTAATCCGTAACATAACACGAGGGGATTTGCTCGTCGCTAACTCCGCTAGGGTTTTTAACTCTAGCCAATTATCCGCAACAATCGTGCAATCTGCTGCTATAGCTTCTTCTAGTTCAGCGCGAGATTTGTTATTCCCATGAAAATAAATTGTTTTGGAGTCCACTCCTGCTTGTAGAGCGGTATAAAGTTCTCCCCCCGAAGCCACATCAATGCCTAAACCCTCACTGGCTACTAAAGCGCAAATCGCAAGACAGTTGAGAGCTTTAGACGCATAAATCACTAAAGATTCTCCCGAGTAATTATTTTTCAGTCCATCCCGATACTGACGACAGGCGGTGCGAATACTATGTTCATCCATAATGTAGAGCGGAGAACCAAATTGCTTCACTAATTCAGTGACATCACAACCGCCAATTTCTAAATGATCTTGGGCGTTAATTTTTGCCGTGAGGGGGAGAAGGGATTGGTTAGGTGAATCAGTAATTTCTTTGAGAAAATGGCTTCCTGTTGGCTGTTGCGTTGTTTCTGTTAACACCATACTTAATCTTTGAGCTTGAGAATTTTAAAACCAGTTACCTTCTCATTATCTCGATTGATTGCCCAAAGAGCAAAAAGGTCACCATTTAACAAGATAACTTGCTGGGAAAGCAAATCACCCTGCTAAGCAGTGACCCTTTGTTTTCTCCTCAAAGAGAGCAGATTAGAAATCTCTGAATTTAGCCCACCTTACGATAAGGAACTTTTTTATCGTAGTCAATGTTCATTGCAGAGACTTTTGGTAAAGGATTCCCTTTCGCACTGCTGAGACTACGCGCAACATTTAAGTACGCACTGGGATCGCCCGCTTGGGGTTGCTTTTCTTGGGGAGTAAAGCGACGGACTTGATTTTGCCAAACAATTTGAGGGAAGCCCAATTGTTGACGGTGGTAAGCCCCATAGCGAGGAGTTTTGAGATTAAAGGGAGTTTCTCCTTCATCTTTTTGGGGAAGCACTCGACGACGTTGAAAAGGAACAGTATCTTCACCAAAGTTGTTAAGATACTCTTCACTATTAAGTAAGTCTTCAACGAAGCCGTTAACGCCTTTTGTCGCAACGACAATCGACCAAGCAATTTTTTCTTGTTCGTTGTAAACATCGCGTCCTAAAGCTCGTTGCACGCAGAGTTCGACAAAGCGATAGTTACTATTCGGCTCGTAGTTCAGACGACGGAAAGCATCAGACGTTAACAAGCCACGGATAAAGTCTCTAACCGTAATTTGACCATAACGCAGCTGAGATTCTAAGAAACGCTGACGATTACTGGTGAGCATTTGGTGTTCGCTAAAGATTTGGCGATATGCAGCCCAGATAATGGCTTGGGCATCTTCCTCGGAATTCATCATCCCGGGGGTGGGTTGAATTTGTTCTTCACCGGGGACTTCATATCCTTCTACGCGCTGATTTTGGCTAGAAGGGATATAGTTCAACAAAGGTAAGGACACGCCCTGAACCTCCTTATACTAATTTTTTCAAAAGTTTATCCTTGATCATACGTGACTGTGGCGATAAAAACTCAGAAATCTTATAACTTCTTACCAATTTGTTACGAGTGGTCTAGCTCAGTCTCGGGTTGCGATGCCTTATAAGACAAGCTCGCGCTCGACAGACTGAATACGATAAGCTAGCAATAGATTCCATGAAAGGGTTACTGATTAAATCACTTATGAAACTTCGCCAAATAATTATTATTGCATTTTCGCTGATGTTTTGGCTTGGAGGATTGTTAATGTCTCCTAATGCAGAAGCGATGACACAAATTCAACTTTCTGATATTTCTTATCAAGACTGCCCTGAAGAGTATGAAGGGGGGTTACTCAGTGGCAGTTCTAATGCAGCCAGCTGTTTTTTAATTACAGGAACAGCCAAAAACCCGTCGGGAAAAACGATTTATGATGCTGACGTTTTTGGACGAATTTATGATGCCAATGGTAATCCTGTCTTACAAAATCGAACTCGGGTCGGTTCGATTACAGAAGTGCCTCCTGGCGTTAGCGAATTTAGCCTGAGAATTAGTGTCCCTGCTAACCAGCCAACGCCATTACAACTTGAGCAATTCAAAGCCTCGGGTTTTTCTAGCAGTGTTAGTCCCAGAGTGCGATTTTAGCTAAACACTGGTGAGTAAACTAGAAATAATTTGCAGGCTAAAAATTGCCAAAATTGGGGATAAATCAATTCCACCTAAGGGAGGAATGAAAGAGCGAAAAATATTGAGATAGGGATCAGTCACTGGGCTGAGGAATGACATTGCTTGTTGTGCCCAGCCCGCAGTTTGGAACCAGCTTAAAAGAATCCGCACGAAAATCAAAAGCAGATAAATATTGAGAAAATTAGCGAGACTATCCGTTAGTAGTTCAGTTGCACTCATAAGTATTTATATGTATTTTTTGAGTCATTGAGTTAGTTACCATTGCGGTTAGTTTAACCGATTTTCCAAGTCTTTCGCACCGCTCTGACGACAGAATAGGGATTAACGAATAAACTTGGGGAGTTCTACCGCTGCATAAGACTGCCGTTTTTTACGATGAGCAGTCAGCAGGGGAGCCGGAGAAAACCGATTGTTCTTTTCTATATGGGGTGTACTAATGGGGGTGGGATTGATTTCAGGCTGCGACGGTTGAGCATCGGTTGAAACGTCTGATTGTTCCTGATCACAAGAGATACTGGAATCTGGCTCAAAATCTTCTGTCATTTCTAGTACAGAATCTGGCTCTTCTTCCAAAGCAGTCTCTTCAGGGCAAGATACACGATTGTGTTGACTCGACCAAGGCGGAATGGGTTGAGATGAAACGGGGGGATTGGGAATCAGTTCTGGATCAGGTCTTTCAACATTGGTTTCCAGACACTTATTGAGGGCAGACTTAAATTGCCAAGTATGGCGACGCTGTTGCTGCAAACGGAATGATAGTTCCCGAGAATATTTTTCTGCTTGACATAGTTTATAAGATTGTTCTTGAAATTGTTTTTGGATCAAGGCACATTCTCGTTCAAGTTGAGCGACGCGTTGCTGAGAGACTTGTAACTGGTGAGTCAGTTGAGTAATTTTTTCTGCTTGTTGTTGTTCTTGGAGACGATAATTTTTTAATTCTTGAGACAGAC
>JAVLCL010000316.1:0-4338 GCA_031580825.1 Halothece sp. Uz-M2-17 | reverse complement strand
CGACCGGATGTTGTCCCCACTGGGCGCAACTTCTATTCCGTCGATATTCGAGGGATTCCCACGGAAACGGCTTGGGATGTGGGTTATAAAGCAGCAGAAGCCTTGATTGAGCGTTATACGCAAGATAATGGAGAATATCCGCAATCTCTGGCGATTTCGGTTTGGGGAACATCCACTATGCGTACAGGAGGAGATGATATCGCCCAGGCGTTTGCATTAATGGGCGTGAGACCGGTTTGGGATGGCATTTCACGGCGGGTGGTCGATTTTGAAGTTTTACCCCTCTCGGTCTTAAATCGTCCCCGTGTGGATGTCACATTGCGGATCTCTGGCTTTTTTCGCGATGGCTTCCCGAATCTCTTAGATTTGTTTAACCAAGTGACAGACGCGGTTGCTAACTTAAACGAAAGTCCAGAAGAAAATCCCTTAGCCACCCAAGCCGAAAAAGAAACCGCCTACTGGCAACACCAAGGGTTATCCTTAGAAGAAGCAAAAGCGCGATCGCGCTACCGCATTTTTGGCTCGAAACCGGGGGCGTATGGGGCTGGGTTACAAGGCTTAATTGAATCCCAAAACTGGCAATCTGACGAAGATTTAGCCCGGGCTTACATTAACTGGAGTAGTTACGCTTACACCCGCCAAGGAACCGGAAAAGCAGCCCCCGAAGCCTTTAGTCAACGCCTTGAGAACTTACAAGTAGTTCTTCACAATCAAGACAACCGCGAACATGATTTATTAGACTCCGACGACTATTATCAATTCCAAGGAGGCTTAACGGCTGCGGTACGTGCGGTGAGTGGGAAAAATCCTCAGACCTATTTCGGGGATAATTCCATCATGGAAAACCCAAAAGTGAGACAGTTAAGCGAAGAAATCACCCGTGTTTATCGCTCTCGGGTGGTGAATCCCAAATGGATTGAAGGGGTGATGCGTCATGGCTACAAAGGCGCGTTTGAAATATCAGCTACCGTTGATTATCTTTTTGCGTATGATGCAACCGCCCAATGTGTTCAAGATTATATGTATGAAGGGGTGGCGCAAGCCTATCTCCTCGATGAAAAAGTCCAACAGTTTTTAGAAGAAAAAAACCCTTGGGCAATGCGAGATATTGCAGAAAGACTTTTAGAAGCCCAACAACGGGGAATGTGGAATAATGCAGATGCAGACACTTTAAACCAATTAAGAGATATTGTGCATCAAGCGGAAGGAGTGGTAGAAGAGAAAATTTAAGGTCTTGCTTGAGATTGCATTTTTTCTTGTAATCCTGTAAGAATAACATCAACTGTGGACGTGGTGATGAGGAAAAAGTGAGCAAGAAGCGGAAAGCACTTTGGCTAGGATTGGTCTTTGTTCTCGCAATTGCCGGTTGGGTGGGATATAAGCAATTGCGGAGTTGGCTGGTTCGTCCAGAAGCAATGTTAGTCTTGGGGGGGGCGGAAGAAAGAGAACGATATGCAGCGAAGTTAGCACAAAAGCATCCGAATTTGCCGATTTGGATTTCTTCGGGAAGCCCCCAGTGGTATGTGGAACAAATCTTCCAGCAAGAGGGAATCCCGCGCGATCGCGTTCGTTTAGATTATCGAGCAAAAGACACCGTCACCAATTTCACCACATTAGTGGATGAGTTGAAAGCCCAAAACATTGACAGTGTTTATTTAGTCACTTCAGAAAATCATATGCGACGCGCCCGAGTAATTGGAGAAATTGTCTTTGGTAGCCGAGGGATTACCCTGAAACCGGTAGCGGTTCCAACCGATTCTCCTTCCGAATCTTGGCAAAAATCCCTTCGTGACGGCTGTCGGGCAATACTCTGGGTGACCACGGGTTATACTGGGGCTAGCTTGCGGGATCCCCATCAGTTGCTGCATCGCTGGAATCTACCGGAAGTTCTTGTACCAGAACATAAGGCTGAACGATCAGAGTATTAAAGGCTTTTGTCGGTTGCGCATTCCATAAAGACAGTTGATTGGCTGAGGGCTTCTTTAAAAGTTCTTGTTGAATCCACTGTTGTACGGATTCGGTTTCATCATGCGCGATCGCGCTGCCCACTTCTACAATATCTAAAGTGGGAGAAACAATAATCAAAGCGTCTCGTTTGGCATGAGGTTGCAATGCATCCCAATTTGCCGGTTCTAAACTTTCAGCGAGTGCGGTTTTTATATCTCGTGTCATTGGTGATTCGTCATCAGTCATGGGTCATCAGTCATTTTTTCTTAGTCACTCAGGAGTCAATTACTCGTAACTAAGGACGAAAGACAAAACTTATTGTCAATTGTTAGCTGTTAATTGTCAATTTATGATCCGCTTCTAAGTAATCTAAAAAGGTGCGAGCGACCACTGAAGGTTGTTTTCCTGCTGGATAAATCGCATACCAATTCCGTTTAATGGGTAAGTCTTCTACGTCAAGAATCGCAAATAAGCCCGTATCTTTTTCTAAAGTCAGCGTATGTTGCGATAAAACAGAAATCCCTAAACCCCCTAAAATTGCTTGCTTAATCGCTTCATTACTGCCTAATTCTAACCGCACCTTTAATTCCATCTCATGCTTGTGAAAGAGTTCTTCTAAGGCTTGGCGCGTTCCTGATCCAGGTTCACGCATAATAAACGGTTCTTCTGCTAGACGTGCAAAAGGAATATTCGTTTCTTGGGCGAGGGGATGATTGGCTGGCGCGATCGCGACCAGAGGATTTTCTAAAATTTGATGGGCAGTGACATCAACCGTAGAGGGAAGCTGACTGAGAATATAGAAATCGTCCTGATTATCAGTTAGATATTGTAAAATGCGCTCATGATTCGTAAAGCGTAAGGAGAGTTCCACCCCAGGATACTTCTGACAAAAGGGACCAATAATGCGGGGTAAAAAGTATTTTGTCGTCGAAACAGCACTGAGGTTGAGTTGTCCTTGTTTCAACCCCTTCATGTTCGCGATCGCGCTTTCAAATTCCCCTAACTCGCTAAAAATACGTTGACAACTCTCATACAAAATCTCCCCAGCTTGGGTTAAATAAAGCCGTTTCCCAATCTGTTCAAACAAAGGCAGCCCCACCGCTTTCGTCAGTTGTTTCATCTGCATCGAAACTGTTGGCTGGGTTAGAAATAACTCTTCTGCTGCTTTGGTAAAACTCAAATGTTTGGCTGCAACTACAAAGACGCGCAGTTGGTGGAGAGTTGCGTTTTTCATTATAGAATTATCGCTATCATTGACATACTAATTATCAATTTTAAATTATATGTCATTTCAGTTACGATGAATCCTCAAGCAACTATCTGCAAACGACTCGCTTTGGTACTTCGCGCCCTTGAGGACGCGAAAGAAAGGCTTTACTCACTGAGCTAGTTTTTAGCTCCTTTAAGATAAGCTAACATTGTATCTGCGTCAGACACCTCAAAAGGATCAGTGGGGCAATTATCTTGGAAATCTGGCTCAATGAAAATCTTTTCAATCTTACGATCATTCACCACCATCGAATAGCGCCAAGAGCGCATTCCAAATCCAAGATTATCCTTATCAACCAACATTCCCATTTTACGAGTAAAGTCAGCATTGCCATCAGGAAGCATAAATACTTTCTGTGCTCCCTGCTGTTTTGCCCATTGGAACATCACAAAAGCATCATTAACCGAGAGACAGATCACTTCATCAATTCCTTGCGCCCGAATCTCATCGTATAATTCTTCGTAGCGAGGTAGGTGGTTAGACGAGCAAGTGGGAGTAAACGCCCCAGGAAGAGCAAAAACAACAACTCTTCTCCCTCCAAAAATATCTTCAGTCGTCTGATCTTGCCAGCGGAAGGGATTGTCTCCGCCAACAGATTCATCGCGAACGCGAGTCCGGAAAACGACATCAGGAACCGTTTGTTGAACAGCAACGCTCATGGCTTGTCTCCTTGTTCATATAGAGCTTAACGAGTGTTAATATATCGCGTTCACAACCATAATTAAACTCATTTTGACAAGAATCATCCTCTAGAAAGAGAAGCCTCACATGAGGTCTCTAACCTAATAGTGAAATGCCTTTCTGTTCTAAATTTCACTTATTTTGATCACGAACTATTTTTGTACGACTCATGGGAGTTCAACAAATATCAATATTTAAATCATTGATCAAACTGTCGGTTAACATCCGTTTAACTCGATTCAATTAGAATTAATTCTTTAAATCACAAAGAAACAGAAAACTTATAGTAAAATTCTTACGTCTTAAAATCACAGTTGATGATATTCAATGAAAAATTCACAGTCGGGGAACTTGCACCTAAAAAACTCGTCTCCTCTATTTAAGTTGTGCATAAATAGGAACAAGTTCAGGAAAAAATGTTGAAATCAATTGTCATTTTG
>JAVLCL010000315.1:0-4355 GCA_031580825.1 Halothece sp. Uz-M2-17 | reverse complement strand
AATTCCTTGCACATTTTCGGTTGCAGCTAAGGGGGCAAACGTCTCACTAGGAACTCCACCATTCAGTCTTTGATTTAAGGGATGATCTGGTGGTAGCTCATTATACACATAAGTAGTATATCCATTGCTTGTCAAGAGTGATCTTAGATTTATTATAACTGGTGTAGGCTCACTTTTACCAGGCGACAAGACAACCTGCGTTATTTTGGGAAATCCTTTTTCCACTGGATCACTAAAACCATGAATTTGCCAAGTTGTGCTTTGCTGCGTCATCGCAGCTTCATGAACCACTTGAAAAATAGACGCAATCGGATCGCAAACATCAGCGGTTCCAACACCATTGGCATTGCGGTGCGCTCCCGCCATGAAAAAACCCCTTGCACCAGATAAGAGAAACACTTGACTGGCAATTTCTGGAGCAAAGCGATCAAACAAAATATGAGGGGCTTCAATGAAGTGATTATTCCTAACAACAGGATTAATAAAATACGACCCCCAACCGCGGGTTAAGCCCTGTTGATTCGGCGTTTCCATTAAACCCAATACTGTGGTCTCAGTCGCCCGCTCGCGCCATTTTACTAATTCATAACCTAGGGGCTGAGCAAGCTGTTGAACCCTTTTGAAATCCAGAGCGAAAAAAGCTCGGGCTAGACGTTGAAATTGTTTTAACTCTTCAGTTGTGGGCGGTTGATATTGATTTGATGCTTTTTGGGGCGCAACTTCTTTGAGACGACGAATTTCTTCTAAAAAGTTAACTGCCTTACCTTCCTGTTCCATTATTTTAGAGTGACCAGACTGACAGGAGAGTAGAAAGGGAGAGACAAACGCCAAATAACCACTAGGAAAATAAAGTAATAGCTGTCTGCGAGAAATTGATCTCATTAGATGACTAAACGGGCAATCATTTCTAAGGTAAACGCAACCGCGATCGCGATGAGTAAATTTAATCCCATGTAGCGATAGACATTCTGAGCCCCATGAAGAATACTATCGTTAACAAAAGAAAGCATAGCAATAATCACAAGGACACTGCTGCCATGAAAAGGAAGAATGGTGGAATCAACATAAAGGAAAATGAGTTCTACCCCCCAGATATAAATAGCACTCAAACATAATGCCAAGGTATAGCGGTTTAAGCCAACAATTAAACTTGCTTTGCAAATCGCTTTTGTCAGAGTAGCGACTAAAGCACAGCCAATTAAAAAGCTAACCGCACTCACCGGTTCAATCAATAATGCAGCAGCAGCCGGTGCAATAATATATCCCCCAGAGCGAATATTAGCGCGACGATACACCCAATAACCAACTGCCAGCATAATGTAAAACTGCACTAGAGAATATTGAATTGAGAGGGTTTCTTTTCCGCGCACCATCTCTTTAATTGTGTCAAACTCCACCCCTAGGACTTGTGTACCCATGGCATAAATTGCGAGTACAATGGCTGCTGTCGTTAAAGTCGTAACAACAATTCCTTGTATCACGGGTTTCATCTTCTGGCGCGTCCAAGTAAACGCAATAATTGCAGGAATCAGTGCCCCAGAAAAGCTGTTGAGGGTTGGTGCCATGATGCCAAGTTGAATATAAAGCAAAGACAAGGGATGACCTAATCCTAAAGAGAGTGCTGACAGGATATACATGGGCGTGCGACGCTTGTAACTTGCCTTTTGCAAATAGCGGTTGTAAATCCAAAAAATGAGGAAAGACAGGGCAATTACGGTGACACACCATATTGGGGAGATAAAGAATAAAATGAGTAAGACTCCAGGAACAATCACTCCGCCTGGAATAATGTTGTAAGTATTTTTGTAGGTAATCGCAGCGATCGCGCCGACAATCAGAGCAATTCTTTGAATTTCTGGCGTATTAAGTTGTTCTAACATAATTAGAAAAATGGAAGATTGGTCAATAATCCCCCACAGTCATTATCTTGCCCATTCTTAAAGAAAGAATTCAGATTAACCCTTGCCACTTCCTTGCTGAGCCGTTGCCATTGCTTGTTTCAACTCTGCAAATAAATGAAGTAAGTGTTCCGCTTGTACCGTATGGATATTAACAGCACCAATAATCAAAATTTTATCCGCATCAGTTGTTGAGATAATTTCATGTAAAAGTTCTTCACCAGAGGCATTTTTATATTTTGTCGAGAATCCTAACTGAACTAGCTTTTTCGATTCACTAAAAATTTTCTTCACTTCGCTTTCATACGCCCCCAAAGTAATCACTCGATCAAACTCCAATTGTTTTGTGAGTCCAGCAAATAACTCCACCCTTTCTGGTCGATCATGGCGATTATTTAACACTGCAACAGTGGTATAACTGGCACATTGTTTGAAGAGTTCCATGCAAACCGAAATAAAACTTTCTCGGTCATTAATTGCAAATAAATTTGCCCAAGCGATGGAGCGTTCTTCAAATTCAAAATGCTGGATTCTAAAAGATCCTGGATCAGCCACTGCCGATTGCATCGCTTTTAATGCTCTCGCTTCCGAAATATTTAATAAATGAGCAATTTCATACCCAATTGCGATGTTTGATTCATGGGCAAAATGATTAAACCCTTCTCGATCTTTAGGGCTGACTCGCTTTTCATCAGCGATAATGACTCGCGTCTGCTTATTATGAGCATTCCGACAGAGAATTTGTACTAAAGTTGGGTTCGTTTCGGTAGTAATTAAAATACTGCGTTCGGGAATACTTCTCGAAAGCGATTCGGCAATTTCTTCTAAAGTCTCTCCCAATTGGTCAGGATGGTCATAACGGACATTAGTAATAATTCCAATGTGGGATCGCATCACTTTTTGTTCTAACCATTCTGCATAGACAGGATTCACTGCCATACATTCCATAACAATCGCTTCTGCCTTTTGTCGAACAAACTGCTTCACAATTTTGACTTGTTCGTTGACATTGGGATATCCTCGACGGTGAAAATCATAATCTTCCCCATCCGGTCGTAAAATTCTCGCTGCACTGCCTGTGGTTTTGCCAAAGGTGTGATAGCCTGCTTCTCGTAAAACAGCAGCCACATAACGAGTTACCGTCGATTTACCGCGAATGCCATTGACATGAATCCGAAGGGATATTGTGTCCCGTTGCTGCTTAAAATGTTGGTAATTCAGAAGTAACCACACAATGTACAGATATACAGCCGTTACCACCAATAAAAAGATTGTCATCTATCCATCTTCTTGACACGCTTTCACTACTTCACTAACGATTTCTGGGGAAACTTCATCAGTAATAGTGACTTTTCCAATACTTTCTGGTAAAACAAAACGGACTTTCCCTGCTTTAACTTTTTTATCGCTTTTTAAAGTTTCTAAAATATCCTCAATTGACAGCATATGAGGAACCGTTTTCGGAAGTCCTGCTTTTATAATTAATTCGTCTTGACGCTGACTTTCTTCTTCTGACCAATAGCCCATTTTAACCGCAATTTTTCCCGCCACAGCCATACCAATGGCAACGGCTTCTCCGTGATTGACTAAACGATATCCAGTTAAACTTTCAATGGCATGACCCACAGTATGACCATAATTTAATATGGCACGAATTCCCCCTTCTTTTTCATCTTGACTGACCACATCGGCTTTCGCTTGACAGGAATGAGTCAAAATTGTTTGCAGTAATTCTGAACTTAAATGATCAAGTTCATCAAGACGTTCTGCTGCTTCCAATTGTTGGAAGAAATCTTGATCCCAAATCACCCCATAATTAATGACTTCTGCCATTCCTGCACGAAATTCTCGGGAGGGAAGTGTTTTTAAAACCTCTGGATCGATTAACACGAATTTCGGTTGATGAAATGCCCCAATTAAGTTTTTCCCTTGGGGATGATTCACTCCCGTTTTCCCACCAATGGCTGCATCAACCATGGCTAATAAAGATGTGGGAATTTGAATAACATTAATCCCCCTTAACCAGGTTGCAGCAGCAAAACCAGTCATATCTCCAATAACGCCTCCCCCTAAGGCGATGAAAGTCGAGGAGCGTTCTAGATAGTTTTCTAAGGCAGAATCATAAATTTTTTGTACCGAAAGCAAGGTTTTGTGACGTTCTCCCGCCGGAACAATATGATAAGAAGCAGAAAAACCAGCAGTTTTTAAAGCAGCAAGCAGTTGGCTTCCATATTCATCAAAAATCATTGAGTTAGAAACTACAATAATTTTATGACCAATATCGAGACTTTTTAAGTAATCTCCAATTTTGCTTAAGAGATTGGGCGCGATCGCGATTTGATAAGAATTTTTTTCTAAGTTAACGGCAATTTTTGATAACATTTATTTGAACCTATTTTTTTAAATAAAACTAAAGATTTGCCTTTGATCCCAAACTAACATTATGCCACTGAGGAG
>JAVLCL010000314.1:0-4371 GCA_031580825.1 Halothece sp. Uz-M2-17 | reverse complement strand
AGCATAGTCGCGACTAATCAAACATTGCATCCTGCTGTTGACAGATCCATGGGGGATTTGCTTCGAGCTTAATTTTAAGCAATTCAAGATTTTCAATTGCCGAACCTTAGGCGCGTTTCCCATGCTGCTGCTTGATTATGTGAAGTAGTTATGAATTTATTTTAATGATAACTGATCTCATTTGACGTACCTCAAGGTGGAAGAGTTTCCTTACCCTGAGTCTTCCCTGATTTTAGGTTGAATTAATCGTTTTTACATTTATCGCCGGAAACACTAATTTACCTCAAACCTATATTGTATCAGTTTTAGTTGCAAAATCAAGTTTTTTCGACCCCGAAGCTAAAAGAAAATTGACAGTCCAAGCCAAGTGAGAAAGGTCGTTACAATAATCATCAGAGGAACAATTACTCCTGAGAGAGACTCGGAGAGATTAAGCAATTGGGAACACCCGCCGTAAAGTAATAAAATCGTGTAGCACAAGGTAAAAATAGTGAGTGCTAAGACCATAACATTTGGGATCAGGTCAAAAAAAGCACTTAAAAAGGAAAAAATTGCTAAAGGTAAAATGACACTACTCGCCATAAATAACTCTGCACTCCAATGATGAGGAGGTTTAAGTAAACAACGAGTGAACCAACTGATCAAAAACAGACTAAAACTCGGAATAATGCCCACTGCTAACCAACGGAAGGTTGCTTCTTCACTTTCAGGAAACCGATGTAACATTCCCACTAAAAAGCCAGCTTCCGCAAAAAGAATAAATCCCAAAGAAACTATAATCGCGATGGGAGGTTGCAAACTACCATAAGCGGAAAGAATACCGCCCACAGGGTTTTTCAATAATCGCAGTGGGGTTACAATTAACGCTGGAACAATCTGTTCTAGCAAGCGCGCCCCCTGTTTCAATTGATTTTGTAAGTGATGCCAAGGGGACTTTCTGTGAGGGCGACGGTTTTGCGAAAAGCCTTTAACCCCTTGCTGCCACCATTGCTCTAAAGTTCGATTGCCTAGTTTAAACGGAAACCAGCTATATTGACTCAGAGCGTTAATACCCAGACGATATCCCTGTAAATTCCCTTGTTGCTTACATAATTCTGCATATTCTCGCCAGTCAGAAATCGCTCGATTTCGATCGCGCAATTCGTGGTGGGCAACTCCGCGATAGTAGTAAGAAGGAGCAAAATTCGGATCTAAGTAGATTGCTTTGGTATAGGCTTTAATAGATGATTCCGCATAGCCGAGACGTTGGCGGGCGCGTCCTTGATAGTAATAGGCGATCGCGCTATCGGGTTTATATTTTAGAATCCGTTGACAGTCTTCTAAAGCCGATCTTTCTTGTCCAAGGGCAATATAGGCTTCACAGCGTTTGAGATACGCCTCGATAAACCGAGGATTCAGCCGAATCGCTTCCGAAAGAGCAGTAATTGCTCCTCGATAATCTCTGACTAAAATTTTTTCCACCCCTCTGACGTAATAGACTTGGGGACTCGCTTGTTCCTGCTGATCCTGATTATGGGATAAATTCGTACTACGATGGCGATCATAGCGATTGCGTCTGGCGGAATCACTTAAGACTTCATAGGCTTCTCGGAGTAAACGAAAACGCTCAGCAGCATTGGTATCATTCGGGTGTAAATCGGGATGACAATCTCGGGCGAGACGCCGGAAAGAACGTTTAATGTCTTCCAAGGAGGCGTTTTCTGAAAGATGGAGAATTCTGTAGTAATCCTGATGTTCTTGCATCTGTCCGAGCAACCAAAACTCGCTCTCGATTGTACCTCATTGCCAAGGGAGCGCGAATCTTTTTCTGAGTTCAAATGTCCGCTCTTGATTCTACTTGTGATGCAGCGATCGCGCCAACCGCGATTACCTTCATTCCCGCTTGCTGCAAGGTCATGTGAGCCGTGTTTACAGTCGTACCGGTCGTATAAATATCATCAATCAAAATCACGCTCTGTTGAGCTTTTAAGCCTTTTCCTACCTGAAAAGCCTTTGCCACTGCTTTTTCTCGTTCTTTGGGATTGAGACCAAATAAAGCATCCGTATTTTTAACTCGCTTTAAACCGTGCGCTTGTAAGGGTAAACCGGTTACCGTACAAAAAGAACGAGCAATTAATTCCGCTTGATTATACCCCCGTTGCTTTTGTTTGGCAGGATGCAGAGGAATGGGAACAACCAAAGGGTTTAACCGACCAGAAGCAAGGGTTAACCAAGTTTGACCGAGATAGAGACCCAAAGGACGGGCAAGTTGAGCTTGTTGTTCATATTTTAACTGCGCGATCGCGCGTTTTAGTAATCCTTCATACTTTCCCCAAGCAAAGACAGAGATCCCTCCTTTTCCCTGAAACTGAGATTGAGATAACCGACACTGTTGCAGTTGACGCTCACAATTTTTGCAAACCACCTGTTCTGCACTACGCCCGCATAAGGGACAATTGGGATGTAAAAATAACGATAAGATCTCTTGGGAGAGTTGACTCCAGTTGAGCATAATCCGTTCAGGTTGAGCGATTGCGTCGAATATCCAATAAACTGCGAGATGCGCGATAACTACTACGCACGCCATCCAAGAGTAGATAAGGAATGCGGAGATTCAGTGGCGCAAGAATTGGGCGATAGAGCCAATAATAAGCCATTTTCAAGTTGTCCCAAGCCGAACAAGATTCCAGTTTCAAGAAATCAGATACATCCACAACATATCCTTTTCCTTGCCACATCATGACATTTTTGCCATGGACATCATGAGGAAATAAGCCTTGTTCTCGGGCATAATCTAAAGCGGAATCAATATCTTTAATCACTTGTTTCGGAATTTTCAATCCTCGATTCACGCTATCGTAAAGGGTGACCCCTTGTAATCGTTTTAGGATCAAGCAATTCTCTTCGGCATAAAAACATTGGGAATAAGCGGGATGTTTTCCCAGACGTTGATAAACTTCCTTTTCTTCTTCAAACCCAGGACGACCGGGGGCATAAATTTTAACCACGACTTCCGGATAGTCCGGATGAGAAAAAACGGCTGCATAATTTCCAGTACCGACTTGTTCCCAGGGTTGAGGAATATGATAGATAACAATCGGATTATGAGGATCAACGCTTTCGATATGAAGATCTTTGCGGAGTTGGGTTTTGATTTGGTGAATGAGTTCGGTTAAGCGTAGTTCATCCATTATTCCCGCACGACAATAATTGAGTTATTCTTTTATCTTAATACTGCACGATAACATTTCTCCTTTGCAGCCAATCAATCGCGAAAGTTCAACAGTTTTCTCAAGTCAGATCGAATTACATGAAATTTCAAACCAGTCTGAGTTTAGTTTGTCTGCTTCTCCTCACTTCCTGTAACAATAAAGTCCAAAATGAGTTTTCTGATTTATCTGCTGATTCTGAGGTTATTCTAACTGAAAGAGAAGATTGGGTAATACAAATCATTGAAAAAGAATGGGAAACTGGAAACTGTGAAACTGAAAATCAACCTTGTTTTGAAGTGATGATCAATTATCCTCAATTTCAAGGGGACAATAGCGGTATTGTCGAAATAGTTAATGAATTCATTCAAACGAAAGTCGTTCAGTCAATCAGTGGTTATAATTTCTCAGATAATGATGAAAAGAAAAAGCAAGATTTAGATCAAATTGTTCAAGAAATTTTTATTGATTTCAACCAATCATTGCAAGATGCACCAAGGATGATCGCTAATCATTGGACGATTGAACTCAATGGAGAAAAAAGCAGTGAAACAGAAAATACAATCACGGTTCTGTTGTCTGAATATTCCTATTTAGGGGGGGCTCATCCTAATTCTTATCAAACTTATCTTAATTTTAATAAAGAAACCGGAGAAATTATTTCACTAGAAGATTTGGTTAGGGAAAAAGAAATCGTCCTTCAAATTGCAGAAAAAAGATTTCGAGAAGTGTATGAGATAGCACCGAATCGACCTTTAAGTGACGCAGGCTTATTTGATAATCAACTCACGTTACCTGAAAATTTTGCCATTACAAAAGAAGGCTTACTCTTTTTTTATAACACTTATGAAATTGGTCCTTATGCAACAGGAACTTATGAGTTTATCATTCCTTGGGAACAGTTGTCGGGAGTTGAAGAATCAAGGTTCTCCCAGAGTAAATATGAGAACCAAGTGTTCAATTTAGGCAAGAGGCAAGGGGCAACAGGCAATAGAGAATTTTCTTGCTTGGTTTGAGGAGATTGATGATTTTCAGGAGTTAGGTTTGAGTTTTTTTTACGACGTGAGCGGGAATTCCCCCACCTCAACAAAGTAGGTGGGGTTGAAGCGCGAACTTAGAACGCAGCCCGATCAATTAGTATTAGGGCTTGACAAACTTCCGTTGCTGCTTTACCGTAATTGTA
>JAVLCL010000313.1:0-4390 GCA_031580825.1 Halothece sp. Uz-M2-17 | reverse complement strand
GTGGCAAAAAATTACAGCTTTACGGGAAATCAGGGAACGAGAAGGCTTTTGGATTATCGGCGCGATCGCTGCCATGGTGGGAATGCTAACCCATGGTTTAGTCGATACCGTCTGGTATCGTCCGGAAATTAGTATCCTTTGGTGGTTAATGGTCGCTCTAGTCGCCAGCTATTATCCCCAAATTGATACAACGGAATAACACTCACGGAATGAGTAATGGGAAGGAATATTAACTTTTCTTGTAATAGAAGGCAATTTCCTTCTCTTTCAGTGGCGGAAAATCAGCAGCTTCTAGCATCTGATTAAGTTCGTCTTGGGGAATGTGCTTTGCGCCAATGCGGACAATACGGGAGCGCATGGTATTTTGGACACCACTGCGTTTACGATTAGCTTCTAGAGCCATCACTTGCTGATAAAGGTCGAGTTTGGCTTGGGGAATCGGACTCCCATCGAGATCAATTCCTTGGTCAATGGCGCGATCAACAGCGTCAGCACCCGTTTGTTCTTGAGACATAAAATAATAATAATGCGTTTTTTTGTTGTTCGTTATTATACATTGTTAGTTACACCTTTTTAATTCTTAACTTATGTCAGAAAAACCGACCATTGCTATTTCTCATCTTGGCTGCGAAAAAAATCGGATTGATTCAGAACATATGCTGGGTTTACTTGTCCAAGCCGGTTATCCCGTTGATAATAATGAAGAAACCGCAGACTACGTAATTGTGAACACCTGTAGTTTTATTGAAGCAGCCCGCGAGGAATCTGTTCGGACATTAGTCGAGTTAGCAGAAGCGGATAAAAAAATTCTGATTACCGGCTGTTTAGCGCAACATTTCCAAGAAGAATTATTAGAGGAAATTCCTGAAGCCGTTGCTGTGGTGGGGACAGGGGATTATGGCAAAATTGTTGATGTTATTGAGCGGGTTGAAGACGGAAAACGAGTGAAGGAAATTACGTCTGAACCGACTTACATTGCAGATGAAACCGTTCCTCGGTATCGGACAACAAGTGAAGCCGTTGCTTATTTAAGAGTTGCAGAAGGGTGTGATTATGCTTGTGCCTTTTGTATTATCCCGCATTTACGAGGGAAGCAGCGATCGCGCTCGATCGAGTCAATCGTAAACGAAGCCCATAGCTTAGCAGAACAAGGGGTCAAAGAATTAGTCTTAATCTCCCAAATTACGACCAACTACGGTGTGGATCTTTACGGTGAACCAAAGTTAGCAGAATTATTGCGAGCGTTAGGAGAAGTAGATGTTCCTTGGATCCGAATGCACTATGCTTATCCCACGGGACTAACGCCAAAAGTAATGCAAGCGATTCAAGAGACTCCGAATGTTTTACCCTATCTTGATTTACCCCTGCAACATTCCCATCCTGAAATTTTACGAGCAATGAATCGTCCTTGGCAAGGGCGGGTCAACGACGGGATTATCCGCCGAATTAAAGAGCAATTACCCGATGCGGTATTACGCACGACGTTTATTGTTGGTTTCCCCGGAGAAACTGAGGAGCATTTCCAGCATTTGTGTGACTTTGTGCAACGTCACGAGTTTGACTTGATGGGGGCGTTCACTTTCTCTCCAGAAGAAGGAACCGCAGCCTATAACTTACCAGAACAACTCCCCCAAGAGATTATGGAAGAACGGCGCGATCGGCTAATGAGTCTTCAGCAACCCATTGCAGCCCAAAAAAATCAAGCCTGTGTCGGACAAACAGTAGATGTTTTAGTCGAACAAGGGAAACCCAACGCGGGAGAATTTATTGGACGTTCAGCGCGATTTGCCCCGGATGTCGATGGCTTAGTCTATTTACAAGGAAAAGCAACGCTAGGGAATATGGTCAAGGCAAAAATTACTCACGCTGATGTTTACGACTTATACGGAGAAATTATTTCCATTGAGAAGTAATTACTGCCTATCTTCATACGCCATGCCATTGGCTTGGGCGTAGCGTTCCATAAAGCGCATAAAGCGGTCCCAGTGATCGTCTTGGTCAATGGCAAAGGTACATTCAACTCGCTGTAAATCATCGCCTTCGGGTCCACCGTAAATAAAGCGGAGAGAATCAGGCTCAACGGAAATCGTTCCTTCCGAATCCGTTAAACTTAATGCTTTAGAAAATCGCTGACGAAAACTATTAAACCGTTCTAGAGCTTCTAGTTGTTCAAAAATCATGAGAACACTCCGGATTCCTGTTGATTTTTCTTGACGCAATCGAACGTCACTGATTTCTTCAGGAATTCCTTCAAAGAATTGGACGGTGGGAATAGATTCAGACATAATTTTTATGGATTATGTATTGGTTTTAGCACTTGTAGAAAAGAGCCTCAACTTTGATTCTTGTTTGTTGGATCACTCACTGAACAAGAGGGCAAAAGAGCCATCATTTATGATCAGCTACTTGTTAAACGTTGTTAGGTAATAACAAACAACAAATAACAAATAACTAATCACAAACGCAGTAATTATTCAGCACTACCACCTTGAATTTTTAGGAGTAAAAAGCCCCAAGCTAACCCCACTAAAATTAAAGTGAAGGATAAAACAGCAGCGTTAAAAATGATGGTGTTCGCAGTCATAAGTTTCCCTTGTTATGTAGGTGTCTGATACAACAATATTTTCTTCAACAATGATAATATAGTTTTGTCGGTTCTGGAAAATACTTGCTTATGCCACCCCGTTGGCCCCGTAAACCTACTCGCGAAGATCCCGCTTATCGTAAACTAGAAGACCGGATTAATTTTGCGGTTCATGTTGCCCTCTTTACTTTGGTTAACTCTGGAGCGTGGTTTTTTAAACAACTCAATCAAGCAGACTGGCAATGGACGACTTGGCTAACATTAAGCTGGTTGGCAATCTTAGCATTACATTTCGTTTACATTAGCGCGATCGCGGACTATTCGACTCAAACCAAAAAATCCGATGGCTAACTCTAACCCGACCCGAGACATTGAAGCCCTCGCTGCCGAAATTGGCGATAAAATTTACATTGATGTCGCAAAATGGCATCTGTATCTCTCGGATGCTCATTTACACACGACGGTCGCCGAACAGGTTTATCCACTACTGGAAAATAAAACCTTAAATCGTGAACCAGTAGAAGAAATTCTGCAACAGATTTCTGTCAAACTGGGAGGAGGGCGCACACAACTGCCTTTACTCGACTTATTACCCCAAAATGCAGTCCATGATTTAATGGAACTCCTAGAAGAGTATCAAAAGCAGCTTTAAGGACAGAGTTGGGAAAAGAAAATCCCTAACTTAAAATGAAGCAAGTTAGGGAGCATCACCTTCTCACTGTCAAAAAAACTTCAGGTCAGTTTTAGCGGACGAATTTCGGCATCACTTCTGCTGCTGTCATTACGCCATGCCAACCCCGACGGTGAAATTCACTTCCAGCTTTGAGATAACCAAAAGCAGTCCCACAAACGTTTGCTGCCATACTGGTTTCATCCCCGAGGGTAAAAGTATGGGTGGAAATTTTTCCTTCAAAGGTGCGCCCAGTCACTTGAACGTTAGTGCTTAGTGGCTTTTCTGCGTGACGGGTATCGACGACACCTCCTACAGACACGCGATCGCGCGGACAAATCCCTGCTAACTCTAGCATTAAATCATCCGCGTGTTCCATATTTTCTAATTTCAAAATGCCATCTGTTTCCGCTAACAGTGCACTCACCGCTTCATCCGTCATGGCTTTCGCTTGTTCTACGGTATAACCGGGCAAATGCGCAATATCTTCTCGAATCGTTGCCCGATAGGCTTCCCAGTTGGCAATGCCTACGCCAAAGGTAATCTTGACCTCATGAATTTCTGCATAGCTTTGAGCTGCCACCGTTGCTGCTGCGGTGAGTAAGCCTGGCGTTGCCCCACAGCCCGTTAAATAGGTAATTCCTGCTGCTTCTAACTCCTTGCTCATTCCCAAGAGTTCTTCCATGGCACTGGTGCGCTTTAGGGCATCAACAAGCACACCTTGCCAACCGGCATTAATAAATTCTCTCACGACCGAAGCCATAAACGTATTCGGTAAATTGGGAAGGGCAAGAAAATAGCCATCAACAGGATACTGTCCAATTAAATCACGGATGCTGGTTAGAGATGGTGTTCCAATCTCCTCTAAATATCCAACTGACCCTTGAGTGCAATAAGTATTAACACAAGACTTTAAGTCTAAACCTTGGGCTTGATACGCATACCCCTTTTGATCCGCCACGGCGACCCATTGCATTTCTTGTTTGGGCTGTAGAAGGTGCGCTGCTGCTTGTCCTAAGCCTCCAAAGCCAAGAATCCCGACCTGAATTGATTGCGTTTGTTCCTTGCTATTCATGCCTAATTGATTGTGAAGCGTGTTTTAAGTTTTATTACAAATTACCAAGTGCTACTCTCAG
>JAVLCL010000312.1:0-4391 GCA_031580825.1 Halothece sp. Uz-M2-17 | reverse complement strand
TTGCTATTCAGGGTAGCATTTACCCGCCACTGACGGGAGGAATTAAAACGACTTCATCTCCATCGTTTAATGGCGTTTCAGCAGAAACAAACTCAAGATTGACCCCAAAACGAGTCACCTCTCGCCATTGTTCCAGTTGTGGATGTTCTTCTAAAATGCGATCTAAAATAGCATAAACTGGAGTACCAAGCGGAAACTCTTTCTGAATTTCTTCCACTCCATAGGCTTCTTGATAAGCAGCAAAAAGTTTAACCGTAACCGTAATTGATGTTGACATATCTAAGGGGATAATCGTGCTTTTTTGGCGCGAGTTTCCAGATACCATTGCGCCAGTTGTGGTGTCCATTCTTGAAAATGAGCAAATAATAATTCACTAAATTTTTGCGCTTCTAGTTGGGCATCTTTTTTCCAGCGTAAATCAAGGAGGTGCATTAACGATCGCGCATTACAACTCATAACAAAATGCTGTCGGGTATCAAAGGGAATAATCCCTCTGGCGTGTTCTTCGGCTAATCCTTCTCCAATTCTTTGTTGATAACGTTTAGTGGCTTCAACACACCATTCTAAATCTGCTTGGCGTTGTTCTTCGGTATAAAAATAGCGTTTTCCTTGACGGTCACTATACTTACCTACAGGGCGCAAATAAAAGACTTCTTCTGCATCTCGTTTGTTTTCTGCAACTTCAATTAATCGTCGGGATGTATAGCGGAAAGATTGTACATCGAATGAAATTCCAGTGCGATGAGTACGAACTTGTTGCATCATTGAATGGGGAAAAAAGCCCACATTAACTGTAATTTGCGGATGTTCTAAAGGACCATAATGCCCTCTTTCTCCTGCTAATAAAAACTTAATTACATTCTCCCCTGCTTTGGTTTCATCTGGTGCGCGATCGCGCTTATCCCAAACAAACTCTTCGGAATAATCTTGGTGCATTGCTAACCACATCACCTGTTGTGGATTCGGCGTTGCTTTAATGACTTCAATTCTAAATTTATCCATGATTCTATTCCTTTTCTATTAAATTCGTGCTAAGGTTACCCGATCAGGTTGTTCTTGGTACTTTCCTTTTCGTTGTTCGTAACTAACTGAACAAGGATCACCTTCTAAAAAGACTAATTGAACAATTCCTTCATTGGCATAAATCTTACAATCGGCACTGGAAGAATTCGATAATTCTAAAGTTAAAAAACCTCGCCAACCCGCTTCTGCAGGCGTTATATTGGCGATAATCCCACAATTATGGACAAAGACTCCTGATTCTAGGGCAAAATTACCAGCCTCAGGAACACTAAGACAATAAACATCATGAGTTCCTGCAACTTCTCTCACACTAACAACTTTATGGTTTTTAACTTTTTGTCCTCGGAATTGATGAATCACATCAGGAAAACGCCGAAAAACTGATCGATCACAATTGAGTAATCGGGCTGCTCCTCTGATGGAACCCGTTTGATCTAAAGCTGCACGTACAACATCTGCAGTAATCTCATGGCGAGTTTTTGTGGAGTCAACAATTCGTTTCATCGTTTGCGATTGTTGAGTGCGTCTTGTTCCATCATCTTGTGCCCAAGCCTGCTTAGATTTTTCTCCTGTTAATGCTCTTGCTTCCTTTGATTCGTAACGACGTAACATCTTTTCTCGATGGGCTTGACGAGTTTCATCTGAACAATTGCGACGGCGTTCTAGTAATAATTCCCGAACTGAAGCATATTGAGGATCATGCCAGAACTTCAAAGCTCTTTGACGTTGTTGTTCTGAATAATTCTCCAACCATTCAGGGTTTAATTTTAGCTCTGAAATTGCTTGTTTAACTGATTGACCATGTTCTTTTGGGTCAAAATCTACACCATAAGTAATACTATTATGTAGTCGAATATGTTCCGACTCATTCATCCGCATAATATTCCATGGACAATTATTAAGACGATTATGGTCAATGTGATGGCGATGGGTATTGGGTTCTTCCTCATAAATTAGATGTCTAAGATTCCATTCATCACTAAGCCGATGAGTGGGATAAAGATGTCCATTTAGAGGTTGATAAACCATTTCATAACCTCGTTCAAGTTGGCGATAGAGTGGCATTAAAGAATCATTTGGCTTCAAGTTTTGTGCTGCCACCATTCGCCCATCTCGAGTCATAAATTCATGATCTGGTGTGCAGTAAATTGATTCTTCATTATCTAAAATTACTTCTACTAATGAATCTTGACCAATGTAACGAGGATTTTCAAGCAAAGTAACGATTAAGCGACCATGTTGTCCAATACTGTATCCCCAAAATTGTTCGCCATTTTCAGCACGTTTTGCCATCTCTTCTAATGTTGGTGCAGTGCCATCAACTAAAGCAACTCGTGTGTCTCCGCGAAAACACCTTGCATAAGTTGATTTTCCAATACAAATGACCGTTACATTATCAGGAATTTCCAACCGTTCTAGTGCCACTCCTAAGCCATAAGAATGGGCGGGAAGAATGAAATAACTCCCCGTTTCATCGGTGCAAAGTTGGGTCGGTTCCAAATTATCGGGATTAAAGTTTTTTGGGTCAACAATAGTGCCAGGAATATGACGAAAAATCCGAAATTCATTGGGCGATAAGCGAATATCATAGCCGAAGCTACTCAAGCCATAAGAAATAACAGGAATATCCCCCTCAAGTTTGCGGACTTGTTACGGTTCAAAAGGGGCAATCATTCCTTGACTTGCTTTTTCTTTAATCCATTCATCATTTTTTAACATTGTGACCCGTTCCCCAAGCACTAAAAATCGCACACTCTACTCTATCAAAACTTTGACTGACCGTGGGGAATCTTCATTCAATTTTTTCGATTACAACGAGCCAATAGGTATAAATTGATCAATAATGGGAAGGGAAGACCCAGTTAGGAAAGTAATCTTGGATTTACCGTCGTTTCTCTGGTTGTGGAAGATCGCTGCTTGGTCAATGGGCTTGTCTGTCACCGCTTATGGTATTTTAGCTGGGACAGGAATCGGATTATACTATTTTCGTGCTCAAAAATCACCGCGTCCGCAATGGTTACGCCCGCTACACTACACCATGGGCATCATTTTAGTCAGTTTGGTTCTACTGTTACTAACGATTGGTATCGTAGGAACTTTAGGGCATTTCGGTAATTTGGGTCATTCTCCCCATTTAATTGCAGGAATCACGGTGGTGGTTTTGGTGCTATTATCAGCAATTAGCGCGACTCAAATTAGCCCCAAACGCCCTTGGGCAAGACCGCTTCACGTTACGACAAATGCCGTCTTATTTTTCGCGCTGGCTTATGTGTCTTGGACGGGATGGATTGTCGTCCAGAAATATTTAAATTGAGAAATAGGTAAGGATTGGAAGATCAACAATGAGTACAGTAATTATTGGTGGTGGCATTATTGGCAGCGCGATCGCGCTTTCGTTACGGAAAAGAGGAGAATCAGTCACGGTTGTCAGTCGGAAGCAGTCGGAAGCTGCGGGGTTTGCAGCCGGTGGCATGATTGCACCGCAAGCCGAAGCGATTCCCCCCAGTCCATTATTAGATTTGGCGCTGCGATCGCGCGATCTTTACCCCGATTGGGTTAATGACCTCGAAGACCAAACGGGAATGGATACAGGCTATAATCCTTGTGGAATTCTCGCCCCTGTTTATGAAAAAAGTCAAGCTCCCAGTTCTCCTGCGGTACAACCTGCCACTTGGGTGGACAAGCCTGATTTAGAATTTTATCAACCGGGATTCGGAGAAGATGTCATTGGCGCTTGGTGGTATCCCGAAGACGCGCAAGTGGATAATACGGCGTTGATGAAAACCCTCTTGCAAGCAGCCAAAGCAAACGGCGTGGAATTTCGAGAAGGGGTAACGGTTAAAAGTATTCAAAGGCAAAAGGGTCGCATCACCAAAATTAGAACCAGTGAAGGAGACCTAAAAGCCGATCACTATGTTCTGGCGACGGGATCTTGGGTGAAAGAACTGTTACCGCTTCCCGTGCGTCCGGTAAAAGGGCAAATGATGGGCTTGCGGATGCCCAATGACCCCTATCCCATTCAGCGCGTCTTATTTGGTCCGAGTACCTATTTAATTCCTCGTCAAGATGGACGGTTAATTATTGGTGCCACCTCAGAAGAAGTGGGGTGGACAGCGAATAATACCCCATCTGGGATTAAAACCCTCAGCGATCGCGCCATGCGTCTGTATCCCGAATTACAAAATTGGACAATGGAAGGCATTTGGTGGGGCTTCCGTCCCACAACACCCGATGAACTCCCGATTCTAGGACAATCGGGCTATGAGAACTTATTTCTCGCCACCGGACACCATCGTCATGGCATTTTACTTGCTCCCATTACGGCGGAAATTATTGCAGAATTAATTATGAAAGGGAATAGTGATCCA
>JAVLCL010000311.1:0-4403 GCA_031580825.1 Halothece sp. Uz-M2-17 | reverse complement strand
CCTTTTTCTGCAATTGTCTCAGAGCACTATAAATTTCTTGTGAATCTCCCACCGTTCCCCCTGGGGAGTCGATGCGTAACAGCAGGGCTTTCCATTTTTGTTCTTCCACTGTTTTGAGGGCTTTGAGAACTCGTTGGCGCGTTTCTGACGCGATCGCGCCGGTAATTTCAATCCGAGCAATTTTTTTTCCTCGTCGTTTCCCAATCAACCAAACCATAAATTTCTGTAACGCAATTTGAATCTACTATTGTAACCTAAGCCAGTGAGTAGTGAGCAGTTATCAGTGACCAGTGACCAAAAAAACAAGAACCAAAAACCAATACTCAGTTTCTTAATAAAACTATACAATAAGGGGAAATATTGTCTGAAAGCTATATTACATGGCAGTAAAACTCAAACAACCACAAACGTTCTTTTTTCCTTTAATCCTGATTGCGCCTTTTTTCCTCTGGGGAACGGCGATGGTGGCGATGAAAGGGGTGATTCCGAATACTACTCCCTTATTTTTAGCAGGGATGCGGATTTTACCTGCAGGATTATTCGTTCTCATCGCAGGAATAATCTTTCAACGTCCGCAACCGCGAGGCTGGCTAGCTTGGGGATGGATTAGTTTGTTTGCATTGGTTGATGGGGCTTTATTTCAAGGCTTTTTAGCAGAAGGCTTAGTGCGAACCGGTGCGGGAATCGGTTCCGTGATGATTGATACGCAGCCGTTAACCGTCGCGTTACTGTCTAGTTTATTATTTGGCGATCGCGTGCGGAAAATCGGCTGGATTGGCTTAGTTTTTGGAATTTTTGGGGTCAGTTTAATTGGTTTACCGGATGAATGGATTTGGCAAGGGTTACAGGGGAATTTTGAGAGTATCAAGTTAAGTGGATCGGGTTTATTGGCGAGTGGCGAATGGCTGATGCTATTAGCGTCGCTTTCGATGGCTGTGGGAACCATTTTGATTCGCTATGTTTGTCATCATGCAGATGCAGTGATGGCGACGGGATGGCACATGATTTTAGGGGGAATTCCCTTATTTGTGTTATCAGGAATGGTCGAGACGCAGCAATGGCAAAATATTAGCTTTGATGGCTGGATGGGGATTAGTTACGCCACCATTTTTGGCAGCGCGATCGCGTATGGATTATTCTTTTATCTGGCTTCCACTCGTAATTTAACCAGCTTTGCTGCATTAACTTTTTTAACACCCGTTTTTGCTTTATTATTTGGCAATTTATTATTATCAGAAGAGTTAAGTCAACTGCAATGGACTGGAGTCGGTTTAACGTTGATTAGTATTTATTTAATTAATCAGCGCGATCGGTTTGGATCGGTAACGAGTGAAAAAGAGGTTAAAATGAGTCAATCCGTCGTCACCAGTAAAGATTAAATATTACAATAAGCTAAGACACACTTAAATGGGGTATTCTTGCAATTAACTGGAAAGGCTGATCACTCCCCTTATTGCCTATTGCCTATTGCCTGTTGCCTCATATCCACAAGCCAATTTAAATGCTTAACAGCTTATTATATCAAACAAAAATCAGGAAATTATTGTCATGAGATATAAAATAGCCTTGTATCGTTCTGAAGAAGGGGTGAGTGTTTCTGTTCCTGCGCTTCCTGGTTGTTGGTCGGAAGGAAAAAATGAAGAAGAAGCATTAGAAAATATCCAAGAAGCAATTCGTGAGTATCTTGCTGTTTTGGAAGAACGATTAGAAGATGTGGAAACTCGTGAAATCGAAATGCAGGTTTAGTTGTGCCTAAAATTCCCGGTATTAATCATCTTGATGCAGTAAGAGCGTTAGAAAAAGCAGGCTTTCGTATTGTTCGGCAAAGTAAGCATATTATTATGACAGATGGAGTGCGCCAAGTTGTCGTTCCTAGAAATAATCCGATTCAAGCAATCACAATGGGTGGAATTGTTAAAGATGCAGGATTAACTGTAGAAGAATTTCGGAAATTATTATAGTTCTTAAAAGAGAAACCGGTTACACAATCAAAAGTTAATGACGGAGCAAAAAGAAGAATTTCAAGAAGCCTATCAACGCGGAAAACTTGGATTAGAAAGAGGACGCTATAAAGAAAGTATTGAGGAGTTAGAACGGGCAAAAAAACTGATTAATCCGCAATCCAAATTAGGGGGAGAAGTACGCATTTGGTTAGTCAGTGCGTATCAAGCTGCGGGTCAAATCGAGAGCGCGATCGCGCTATGTCAAGATTTAGCTAAACATCCCTCTGCAGAAATTCGCAAGCAAAGTGAGCGCATTCTTTACATTTTAAAAGCACCTGCTTTGAAGCGTCCTGATGAATGGTTAACGAAAATTCCAGACTTATCTAAACTCTCAGAAGAAGACAGTAAAACCAGTCAACATAAACCCGCAGGTCGGGTTAAACCTCGTCGTCGAAAAATGCCAGAACCAGAACCCATTGATCCCAGTGAAATTAATCGCAAAGATAATAACTTTATTTGGGTTGCTTTAATTGGAATTATTCTCTTATTTTTAGTATTTTCGTGAGTTTTACAACTGGTCACTGATCACTGCTAGACATGGCTCATTGCTTCTGCTAAATGTTTTTCTAATGTTAACTGGGGAAGGGGTCCTTTTAGATGTGACCAAGGCAGAATTTGATCCGTTTTCCAATCTTGATGTACATAGTATTCTAGAGGGGGGAGTTGTCCTTTGAGTTCCTTAAAGGCGCGTTTATAACTACCAACAGAATCACCGTATTCGCGGGTGAGTTCAAGTAACGGGGTCAGTCGTCTATCGCCACGAGAAATCAGGGCTTGAATGACCGACCAATTATAACTTTCGGGTCGAAAATCTATCCCGCGCGATCGTAGCTTTTTCTGTAAGGAATTAAGCCGTTTTTTGCTATCTTTATTCACCCCAAACCATTGAAAAGGCGTGTGAGATTTCGGAACAAATGTCGAACAACCCAGAGTTAATTTTAATCCTGGTGCTGCTTTTTTAATTGCTGACATCATCTCTACGGTTGCATCAATATCAGCTTCACTTTCCCCAGGAATTCCCACCATTCCATAAAGTTTTAGGGCTTTTAATCCCCCTGCTTGGGCGTTAATTGCAGCTTGAATAATTTCTTCATTTTGCAGTTTTTTATTAATCACTTCACGAACTTTTTCCGAACCACTTTCAACTGCAATGGTTAATGATTTTGCATCGCGACTGGCTAAAATTTGAGCAAACTTTTCTGTTACCGTATTCGTCCGTACAGACGAAACGCTTAAACGGACATCATCATAATCGGGACGAGATAAATAGTTTAATAAGTTCTCAAACTCAGGATGTTGGGTCACTGAAGCCCCTAGTAATCCTAAGCGATTCGTTACTTTTAAACCCGCTTCAATCGCTGGAATCAGTGAACCTTCTAAACTCGCTTTTCGGAATGGTAAAGTAAGATAACTCGCTAAACAAAAGCGACACATTTCGGGACAACTGCGTACCACTTCCACCATATAAATATTTTCCCAAGCAGCATTTTCTGTAACAACAGTAGAAGCTGACAGGGTATTTCCACGATAAGTTTGTTTTTCAATGGTTTCTGGAATTGTAGAATCTAGGGGAGAAATGTTATGAATATTTCCCTCTGGAGAATCGTAAGACACTTCATATAAACTCGGAATATAAATCCCCGGAACTTCAGCAAATGCTCTTAATTTTGTAGCGCGAGTTTCTCCTCGAACTTTTTGTGCGGTTGTAATTAAATTCGGTAGTAAATCTTCACCATCTCCCAATAAAATGATGTCAAAAAAAGCAGCAAAGGGTTCCGGATTTGCAGTTAAAACCGGTCCCCCACCGAAAATAAGTGGATGTTCATCAGTTCTTTCTTCACTGTGTAGGGGAATATCAAATGATTCTAAAAGATTGAGAATATTAATGTAGTCTAATTCCCAAGAAACGGAAAAGCCAAATAGTTCCGGATGGCGGGGTAACGATTCATGAATATCCGTAAAAACCCGACTCACCGCCACATCTTCGCGCTGGGCGAATGTTGACCAAATGACTTGATAGCCTAAACTGGTAATCCCGATGGTGTAAGTATTCGGAAACGCATAAATAATCGGTAGCGCATCACTATAAGAGGAAGCAGGAGTAAATAAGAGACGCTCTTGGGAAAAGACACTCACAGTAAAATCATTTTATATAAAGGCATTACTTTCGATCTTAACTAAGATGGGTTGCTTCGGAGATTGGCTGGATTTACCAATGACTAATGACAAAAATGATAATTACTCCTTTTACATTACCAACACAAGATCAACTTCCCTGTGATGACGGTGTTCCCATGGAAACCCAACGCCATAAAATGCAAATGGACTTGTTGATTCGATGACTTTGCTGGCTTTCGCTTACATGGAAGAAACTATAAACCGTTAACTCTCGACGAACAG
>JAVLCL010000310.1:0-4407 GCA_031580825.1 Halothece sp. Uz-M2-17 | reverse complement strand
GATTAAAGAGCAAATTCGCCAAGCAAGAGCATTAATTGAACAGATCAGACAGCGTCAAAAAGAAGTTAAAGCTAAGGCGCAGCAAGTGAAACAAACTCAGCAAACTAATTCGCGGGTTACGAGCAGTTGGAATACAGACGAGGTTTATGCTTCTGGTTATAACCGCCGTTTTGACCCCTTAGAAGAAGAGTTCCGGAATTGGGAAGTGGAACAGGAATTAAAAGAAATGAAACACAAATCATAA
Source organism: Halothece sp. Uz-M2-17 (assembly GCA_031580825.1). GTDB lineage: Bacteria > Cyanobacteriota > Cyanobacteriia > Cyanobacteriales > Rubidibacteraceae > Halothece. Next base: position 4,163 of record JAVLCL010000310.1, on the reverse strand, counting down.
GGGAGAGATTCAAGTTTCTAAAAGGAGAATACAAGATAATTGTTAGGGAAATACCATCCTGCGGAAGCTGTAACCGATTCCTGATAAACACTCTGAGAGAGAAAAAGCCTTGAGTGCAATTTTCCTCAGAGAATTATCTCGATCAAAGGTCGCATCAGACATAAGCCACTGAAGATTCAACTATGATTTTGAATCATCTGTTCGCACGCTTCCACCGAAGCCCGTTCCCGCATGAGATTGACTAAAGCATGATAGGCTTCTGCATTTCGTTCAATGAGTGATTTCGCTTGTAGTTTCGCCCACTCTTCTTTCTGTTGTCGTTGGTTTTGGGGATAGCCAAAGTCATTGAGAACCGATTGTAGCTGAGCGCGATCGTCTCCTCCTCCTTCCGCGTTACCATATTGTAGGGTTTCTGCTGCCATCCCAGCACACCAGACCGTACAAAAGCGATCGAGCATTAAGTTCACTTGATTGGGCTGTGTCCCCGCTTGTTCTAAGGCAGTGGTATCAAACTGCACACCTCCCTTTCCCGGTTGTTTACGACGGAAGGCTTCCCAAGCAGTTAGACTATAGCCTTGAATGGGAATCCCTAAAAAATAAGCAGTAAGAAAGTGACCCGCTTCATGATATAACACTCTTTCTCGTTGTTCCGCAGTAGAAAATAAATCAACAAATAAAGTTACGCCCCGATTTTCCCACGCTAACGTATCAAACGTGAGTAATCCCATGACAGCAAAGGTGGTTCCTGCAGGTAGAATAATGGGAATGTTTAAAATAGGAGAAAGTAGCGCAAACATCGTCATGGCAAAAATGCCAATTGCAATTAAATTGAGACTAATCGGTTGCATAAGGGAAAATCTAAAAGATATCTTAGTATAAATTGAAGAAGGATAACGATAAGATAAAAAAAGTAAATTTCTACTTATAAATAGGGCAATGAAAACTTCAACATTTCAGCAACTCATTGAATCTATAGAAAATTTATCCATCGAAGATCAAGAAGTACTCCTTGACATTTTGCAAAAGAGGTTACAACAAAAACGAAGAGATCAAATTGCTAAAGAAATAACAGAAGTTCGCCAAGAATTCGCAGAAGGAAACTTTCAAGTGGGTTCAGTTGATCAATTTCTAAAAGAATTAGATCAATCATAAAAATTAGCTGGACTCCTAAATCAATTCGCTCTTTTAAGCGTCTGATTCGTAAAAATCCCAACTTGAGAACTCTCATTGAACAAACCCTATTTCAACTTGTTGAAGATCCCTTCCATCCCAGCTTACGCACTCATAAACTCAAAGGTGATTTAGGAGAAGTTTGGTCTTGTTCAATTGATTATAGCTACCGGATCTTATTTGAATTTGTGAATGATACCCAAAATGGGGAAGAAGTTATTTTATTACTTAATTTGGGAACCCATGATGAAGTATATTGATGTAGCTATTTAAAGCAACTCCCCTTCAGCAAGTTGGAAGAAGGGGAATTATTAGCTTTAACCGATCAACGATCAACCGATCCCATGATGATGTCGATACTCCCTAAAATTGCCATAATGTCAGCAACTTTCATTCCTTTTAAGAGGTGAGGGAGAATTTGTAAGTTGTTGAAGTCAGGGGCGCGAATTTTCCAACGCCAGGGGAAGACATTATCATTACCGACTAAAAAGATCCCCAGTTCTCCTTTTCCACTTTCGAGACGAACATAGTGTTCTCCTTCGGGAATTTTGAATGTGGGAGCCATTTTTTTCGCAATATATTGATAATCAAAGTCGTTCCACTTCGATTTTTTCCCTTCCGCCATGCGACGGGCTTCTAGGTTTTCGTAGGGACCCCCTGGGATATTAGCACAGGCTTGACGAATAATTTTTAGGGATTCTCGCATTTCCCGCACCCGTACTAAGTAACGGGCGAGACAGTCACCAGCAGTTTCCCAATGAATATCCCAATCAAAATCGTCGTAACATTCGTAATGGTCAACTTTCCGTAAGTCCCATTTCACCCCAGACCCTCGTAACATGGGACCGGATAAGCCCCAGTTAATGGCTTCTTCTCGGGTAATGACACCAATCCCTTCGATGCGACGACGGAAAATGGGGTTATTGGTGATTAGCTTTTCATACTCGTCGATTTTATCTGCAAAGTAATCACAGAAGTCGATACATTTATCCAGCCAACCGTAGGGTAAATCAACTGCAACCCCACCGACTCGGAAATAGTTGTTATTGATTAAGCGGGAACCACTGGCAGCTTCCCAAAGATCATAAATCAACTCCCGTTCGCGGAAAATATAGAAGAATGGGGTTTGTGCGCCCACATCCGCGAGAAAAGGTCCCAACCAGAGTAAATGGTTGGCAATGCGGTTGAGTTCCAGCATAATCACACGGATATATTGAGCGCGTTTAGGCACTTCAATATCCGCGAGTTTTTCGGGTGCGTTAACCGTAATCGCTTCGTTGAACATTCCCGCTGCGTAGTCCCAACGACTCACATAAGGAACATACATAACGTTGGTGCGATTTTCGGCAATTTTTTCCATTCCCCGATGGAGATAGCCTAAGACAGGTTCACAGTCCACCACATCTTCCCCATCAAGGGTGACAATGAGGCGCAGTACGCCGTGCATTGAGGGATGGTGTGGTCCCATGTTTAACACCATCGGCTCGGTTCTGGTTTCGATCTTTGCCATAGATCAGGATTTCCTTATTGTTTACGTTCTGCGCGTTTTCCGATTGATTTTGCGATGCTTTTGCCAGGGCATCTTTAAAAATGTTTCATTCTCTTAACCATTATAGAGAGCAATGTCTCCTCTCACTCTTACCGCCGAGAGGTCAGTTGTAAGAATAGGGTTGCTTTTCTCACCCCGTCTTCGGTTCCTTCGCTGGCGAGGGATAACACTTGCAGATGGTCAAATAACGGTTTTCCGGCAAGTTCAACCACTCGGATCAGCGGAAACTGTTTTTCAAGTAGGGGTTGACTTTTCTCCCAATCGAGATAGAGATAACCGTCATTTGCGGTGGGTAAGGGCGCGATCGCGCGTTGAAAGCCTTCACTATTGACCAGGGAGGTTTCTCCTTTCTGAATCGCCTGAGCAATGGCTTCGAGAGAGGTTCCCAGCACTTGATAGTTATCAATTTCGCTGTGGATGCCTTTGACTTCTGCATTCAAGCGGACTGGCTTTTCTTTGAGATTAAAATCCACTTGAGAAAAGGGCTGAATGACCGTCCAAGCGGTAACTTTCTGATTTCCGAGATTTAAATTACCAACGCTATACCCCCCTTCTTTGGCTTGTTCATCCAGTTCCTTAATCGTTTTCTTGACAAGGGTGGGGTCAGATTCTTCGCCGACAAATACCCAATCGCCTTGTTTTTGGTCATTTTGGGGTAATAACGCGACTGCATATTCTCCTTGTACCCAAGGGAAAATTTGATCGGGGATTGAAATTCCGAATCGTTCCTGTAAGCCAGACGCAATTTGTTGAATCACCGTTGTTGTTGATTCATCAACCGCTAAATCATTTAAACTGTTCCAAAGTTGATTTAAGTTTACCCCCGCAGCCGTTAGAACGCTCTCTGCTGGGAGATAGTTCAAAGCGTTAACCGGTTGCGATAAAGCAGGATTGCGGTTTTCTTCGCCACCCACGCCTAATAAAGCGGTTTGCGCCGTTAAGCCATCCGGGGTCAGGGAAAACCCAGCCGTGAGCGTGGGTTGATTATCTTGTAACGGAAGGGCGGGCTGTTCTGCGATCCAAGCTGCAACCGCCGGTAAATTTAAGTAAAGTTGACCAATGCGAGGATTGGTAATGGTTTTCTGCGCTTTTTGGTAAGGAATGGCTTGTTCTAAGCTCAAACTCGGTACTTGCACATTATTAATCGCTTCCCGCAATACTTTCGGATGATTGGCAAACAGAACATGATTGCCCACTACCGCACTAGCTAATGCCCCGGCATTGGGGTCAGGTTTCTTCTGTAAAGGGCGACGATAGGTAATGTTGACCCCTTTGTACCGTTCAAACACGAGATCGGTATTCGGAGACACCGCTTGTCGGGAATAGTAGGCTTGAAGAAATTCGCGGGCGAGTTCTTCATCATCGGTTGTCGTTACCAGCAGATAACCGGGTTGTACGCCATTAGCGCGATCGCGATCAAAATCTAATGCAGTCACCGCCAAAG
>JAVLCL010000309.1:0-4416 GCA_031580825.1 Halothece sp. Uz-M2-17 | reverse complement strand
CCAATCAGTTTATCCACACCCCCAGTGACAACCACCATCCAGGCATCCACCAAGTAATCTTGACCCATGGGCGGAGAAACAGTTTTAATTGCTGAAATGACAGTTCCCGCAACTCCCGCTAAGCCACAGCCATAGGCAAAGGTTGCCATATCCACTAAATTGGTATTAATTCCCAGACATTTCGCCATATCGCGGTTTTGAGTTACGGCTCGCATTTGTCGCCCTAAGCTGGTGCCATAGAGGAGATAGGCGGTTAAAAGAAGCAGCGCGATCGCGATACCAATAATTAAAAGACGATAATAAGAAATAGAAACCGTTGCTACTCCTTCCGAGTTTGTCAGGAGGGTTAAATTGCCAGAAATATAAGACGGGGCGCGAACATACTTCAGTTGCGCGGTAAAAATGAGCTTAATTACCCCACGCAAGACAATACTCAGCCCCCAAGTTGCTAACAACGTTTCCAAAGGACGACCATGAAGACGACGAATGACGCTCACCTCCATCAAAGCACCAATGATTCCAGTCACTATAAAAGCAAAGGGAATGGTTAACAACAAATCCATCTGGAACAATTCTTGCATCAGAAACGTCGTATAAGCCCCAAGCATAATAAACTCACCATGGGCTAGATTAATAATCCCCATCACCCCAAAGGTGATGGCAAGTCCTAATGCTGTCAGCAAAAGAATGCCGACAATACCCACCCCACTAATTAATTGATTGAGGAGGGGAATGAAATCAAACCCAGAACTTTCTTGGGCGAATAAATAGGTCAATGCGTATTGATTTAACAATCTGTCACCTCCTTTTTAATGCGAAGCACGAAGACATAAAAACAGGGGTAAAGGGATCAAGAGAATTGAATGTCACCTTGATCCTTTGTCTTCAATAAATCTCTTGTAAGCCCAGTTAACTTTCTAAATACTTGGTCTCTAGGTTTTCCTTACCGGTTTCTTTCGTTGGATCGCTGCGGTCATCAGGGCTAGGATGAACACACATCCGTCCCGGATACAAGGTTTGACTCCAGGGAATCGGTTTAATAGCAGAAGGACTGGAGAAGACAATTTCCGCTTGTCCGTCCTCCTTCCACTGTCCAATGCGCGCATAGAGATAAGTGTGATAGTTATCAGGATCCATCTTCACTTTCCCTTGTGGGGCGTTAAATTCTTGTCCACGGGTGGCTTCTCGTAGGGTTTTGGTATTAATTTCGTCTCCCGCTTCTAAAACATCTTTCATCGCTTGCGCCATGAAGAAAGTTTGTAAGTACGCTGCTTCCATTACCCCGTTGGTGACACGATTATCCCCAAACATCTCTTTAAATTCGCGCACAAATTGTTCATTTTCAGGAGTATCAACGCTTTGGAAATAGTTAAAACTGGTATAGTGTCCAGCAGCATATTCTGGACCCATTGCCTGAATTTCTTCTTCTGTGGTGGGATACGCCATGATCGGAATATCATCGGCACTAATCCCGGCATTTTGATATTGCCGATAAAACGCTGGAATACTGTCACCCACTAAGTTACTTAAAACAAAGTCCGGTTGCGCCTGTTTAATTTTGTTAATAATGGTAATAAATTCAGTTGTCCCGAGAGCAGCATACTCATCACCGACAACTTCTCCCCCGAGTTTTTCTAATTCTGCTTTTGCAATGCGATTACTCTCTTTCGGGTAGATGTAATCAGAGCCAATGAAAAAGCCTTTCGGACCAAAGTTTTCGTAGCAATAGGGAATGGAATCAGTAATTTGTTGGTTGGGTGCAGCACCGGTATAAAAGACATTAGAACTACACTCATTCCCTTCATAATAAACGGGATAGTAGAGAATCGAATCTTTTTCTTCAAAAACCGGTAAAACAGATTTACGACTTGCCGAAGTGTAACATCCTAAAACACAACTGACCTGATCTTCATCAATCAAACGCTTGGACATTTGATTATATAAATCCCAATTTGAGTCAGGATTCACCACAACTCTCTGAATTTTCCGACCCGCAATTCCCGGTCCATTATCTGACCAAGGACCCGTGCCATTATTAATCTGATCAATCGCCAAGAATGTGGAGTCTTGTAGGGATTTCTCCACAATTGCAATACTGCCCGTTGTCGAATACATCACACCGACTTTAATTGGGTTTTCCCCTAAATCTTCTTGAGAAGTGCCACCCGAGCCATTTCTTTGGGTACAAGCAGCGAGAACTCCTGCACCAACAGCAAGAGAGCTATATTTCATAAATTTACGGCGCGATGTCCGACCCAGATCGAAATACGAGCGTTTTTTAGTCATAGTCTTTCCTTAAAAATTGACCTCATATTTTAGACAAAATATGTCTGCTTTCTTTCAGAATCACTCAGCAAGATTAGAACTTTTTATTCATCTGGAAATAGAGTATATTTGTTTAATTTATCTTATTGTTTTTGATGATACAAAACTGATTAGATTTAGGTTACTCCATTTTTAATAAAAAGCCAGAGTTTTATCTCGTTATCTGGTTTTGCTGAAAGTAATAACGAATCCAATTAATCTATATTTTTGTGCGATTTGTTAAAAACCGATGACTAGATTAAGACTTTATTTACAGAAAAACTGTATTCAAAGTTACAAGTTGACAACTAAGCGGTGAGAAATAGCCCTTAAACTAATCTGGCGAGAAAATAAGAATACTATGATTTGTATCAACTAATAATAACGGTAGAAATTTCAAAAAAACTCACAGTGATTTCTGTGAGAAGATTAAAGGAAATTTTAAATTGAGTGGAAACGATTAGGATTGCAATTCGTCGAGACGCGCTAACACCTGTCGGCTGTGAATAGGCGGTTTAACCCCAATAAAAATCTCCCGCAGGATCCCATCAGGATCAATGAGGTAAGTATGACGCAGTGCTCGAATACCTAACCATGATCCATAGGCTTTACTGACACGACCATCGGTATCAGCAAGCAAGGGAAACTCGACACCGAGTTCATCACAAAACTTTTCATGGGATTGAACATCATCTGCACTCACGCCAATAATTTGCGCATTACGGGCTTGATATTTAGACAGATCTTGTTGAAATCGTTTTGCTTCAAGAGTACAACCAGAGGTAAAATCTTCAGGATAGAAATACAAAACGACCCATTTTCCTCTGTAATCTGATAAAGCAATTTCACCCTCTCCAGTATTGGTGGGAAGTGTAAATTCAGGGGCAGGTTCATTGAGTGGTGGCTGTTGACCGCCTAAAGCATAGGTGCTGGGAATATGTAATAAGAAGACACACAGGGTAAGAATAATTGTGAGTAAATGACGACGGGACATGATCGCTTTCTGAGTCACGGTTGTCAATGAGGATAACAGGTTATTGATGATTTGTTGAGATCTGCAACGCAACTTCTTGATTTGATATTGTTTGATCTGATGTGCTAATTCAACTTACCGCATCCCCAAACCTAACGCTTGCTCAATGTTTGATAAGCTATTAGTAAATTAATTAATCTCAATTAAGCAACGAATTTAGGAAGAAGACTGATGATTTTACCCGGTAGTAAAGTAACCGTGACCAACGTTGATGATATCTATTATCGTTTTGAAGGCTTAGTCCAACGGATTACGGATGATAATGCAGCCGTTTTATTTGAAGGGGGAAATTGGGATAAACTGGTGACCTTTCGCTTGTCTGAACTCGAAGAAGTTAAACCCCGTAAAAAAGGGAAATAGAAAGGGTGGGAGTTCGGCAGTTTGAGACAGGACAAGGATCTTAATCCCTGGCTCACTTTCCGAGTCTCCTTCTCTCCAATATTCATCTGTATCGAAAGATTGACCCATTTGAGATTAGGGGGCCTCAATGCGGATTCCTCTCCCACAATTTTCCACGGATCATCGCAATCCGAATCACTTTGCAGAAGTTATCGAAACAACAACAACCAATTTTTTAGCTCAATGTTTAGAACCTGAAGATTTATCTTTCCCTGTGATGCCTCCATTTGGGAGTTGGGTCAAGTCGTTTGATGAAGAGTCGGGAAATCAAGTGTTTGCTGTGGTCACTTATGTCACCACCACACCCATTGATTCTGTGCATCGTGCAAGGGCGTTAGGTTTATCGTTACAAGATTTACGAGAAGAACAACCCCAAATTTTTGCGATGTTGAAGACGGAGTTTCAAGTGTCGATGTTGGGGTTTATGACGACAGAACAAGGTCAAAATGGTAATCAACAGAAGGCGGGGCGTTGTTATCAATATCTTCCGCCTCGTCCTCCCCAAGTTCACCAGGGGGTTTATCATTGTCAGGCAAGTGAAATTATCCGCTTTACTGAAGAATTAGATTTTCTGCGACTGCTTTTAGATGTCAATACGGTTCCAGTGGATTCTTTACTGGCTGCAGTTTTACGAGAAGTGTATCGGTTACGTCAAGCGGATCGAGATTGGTTAGTGGCAG
>JAVLCL010000004.1:15377-27835 GCA_031580825.1 Halothece sp. Uz-M2-17 | reverse complement strand
TTGGGTAATTGTCCAAGGCGCAGGGGGGACACTAATCCCTTTAAGTTCAGATTGTATTTTTCCCTTACAAGCAGGGGTCAATTATGGGACAACGCCTCTGCCAACATTAGTGGTTGGTCGAAATGAACTGATCCCCATTTTTCAACCCGTGGTAGAATCAGTAGGACAAAAGGTGATGGCTAAGCAAAACTAGAGGCTCAGGAAATTGCCTACAACTAACGGCATACAACTATAAGGCTGCTAGGTCGCAAAGACCTCTCAGTCATCCAAAACAGCCTTAGCCGTTGGACTCATCTACTTCCTCTTGACTGCTACCAGGAGAATTTTTATAGAGTGCATCTAATTTTTCCCGTGCATCATCAACATTGACTGAGCGCATCACTAACAGTGGTTCGTTCACCGGTTGACCTTGTTCATCCAGTAACTCTGGGTGAGAAGGCGCTTGGGAAGCAGTATAACGATTCCGATTCAAAGTATTTCTCTTGCGACCTGAGTTCCAGTTATTCCCTGTTCTTTGTGACTCTGTTCCTAAAGTGATTAAACTGCGAATTAAGTTACTAACAGCGAAAAAAGCAATGATGGTAAAAGCAATGATATATAAAAGGTGTAACATAGTTTTCTTGAACGTTAATCAGGAGTATTTTCTAAACTGAAGTTGGTCATTCAGGAGGAACAAACAAAGATTAATTTTCTTATGTCCCTCATTCTAACCTGTTTCGTTGGTCTCCGGATGTGTTAACGATTGTTGCTGTTGTCGGTTTTGCATTGCCACTTGCCAACATTCTGTAACCAGTTTATGCCAAGGAGCAATTGTGGACATTTCCACACCAACATGACCTTCCGTTGCTCGAAATAAACTTTGCGTTGCACTCACTTCTTCTTGAGCCGTTTTCACTCGCTGTAGTAGGTCCGCTTGTTCTGCGGGAGATAAAACCGCGATTTGTTCCGATTCTAAGCGGTGACGAGAATGAGAAAACCAATACTGAAAGTCATCTAGTAATGGCTCTAAAATTGCTTTTAATAACTGTTGTTGCTCTGATTCCGAAGCCATGACGCTGATTCTAAAGTGGGTTCATTTAATTTATGATCTATCTTAACTTTCTTTACAAAAATTAACGTCTAACTCAGAGAGGATGCTTGTTGACTCATTAAGGGGATTGCGTTATTGCTCACTTAATTGGAGAGGGGGAGAGAAAGGGAGGGGGTGAGTTTGCTCTTATGCAGATTCCGGTTTTGGGAGAGAGGAGGGATGCAGTAAAAGTTCGGCAGTAGAGCGTTTTTCTACCATATTCTTTGTAATTTGACAGTGACGGACATCTTTGCGAGAGGGTAAATCATACATGACATCAAGCATAATTTCTTCAATGATGCCCCGCAAAGCCCTTGCGCCAGTCTTCCGACGATTGGCTTCTTGCGCGATCGCGCGGAGGGCTTCTGGCGTAAACTCAAGCTCAATATTATCCATCCCCAACAGTTTCTGATACTGTTTGACCAGTGCATTACGAGGCTGCGTCAAAATCGAAACCAATGCTTGTTCATCCAAGGGTTCAATTACTGCTGAAACGGGAATCCGCCCCACAAATTCTGGAATCATCCCAAACTTAATAAAGTCATCGGGTTGGAGATGCTGTAAGATATCTGCTGCTCGTTTTTCTTTAGTCAGCGTTTGTCCTTCTTCCCCTTGAATAAACCCAATGGACTTCCGTCCCATCCGTTGTTCTACAACTTTATCCAAGCCCACAAACGCCCCCCCACAGATAAAGAGGATATTGCTGGTATCAATTTGGATGCAATCTTGATAGGGATGTTTGCGTCCCCCTTGAGGAGGGACATTGGCGACAGTTCCTTCTAGCATTTTCAGTAGGGCTTGTTGGACTCCTTCCCCAGACACATCGCGAGTAATGGAAGTATTTTCGCTTTTACGGGCGACCTTATCAATTTCATCAATATAGATAATTCCCCGTTGTGCTTTTTCCACATCCGAATCCGCAACTTGTAACAAACGCAGTAAGATGTTTTCTACATCTTCTCCCACATAGCCAGCTTCTGTTAGTGTCGTGGCATCAGCAACGGCAAACGGAACTTCCAGAATTTCTGCCAGAGTTTGCGCTAACAGTGTTTTCCCACAACCGGTCGGACCAATTAACAGGATATTCGATTTTTGGAGTTGAACTCCGCCATCTCCACTGTTAATTTCTTGTTCTTCAAGGAGACTAAGACGTTTATAGTGATTATAAACCGCAACTGATAAGACTTTTTTGGCTTCTTCTTGACCAATTACATAGTCATCAAGATACCCTTTAATATCTTTAGGCTTAGGAATGTCATTAAAGGATAATGCGGGAACTCCTGAACGTTTTCCTTTGTCTTCCTCTTGAGAAGAAACTCGATCCGAGCGCGATGACGGTTCAATCAGTTCATCGTCCAAGATTTCGTTACATAATTCTACACATTCATCGCAGATATAGACACCAGGACCTGCAATTAATTTGCGAACTTGCTCTTGAGATTTACCACAGAAGGAACATTTTAAGTGGGAGTCGAATTTTGACATAGTCAGCACCTGCGTCTGGTATTAAATAGGGTCTAAGTTGAAGCTACTTCTCGAGGGGAACGAGTCTGGGAGGTAATTACTTGGTCAATTAAACCGTACTGTTGAGCTTCTGCTGCAGACATATAAAAGTCGCGATCAGTATCTTCAGCAATCCGGTCTAAGGGTTGTCCGGTGTGGTAAGCGAGGAGTTCATTCAGGGTATTTTTGATATAGAGGATTTCTCGGGCTTGGATTTCAATATCCGCTGCTTGCCCCTGAGCACCTCCGAGAGGTTGGTGAATCATAATTCGGGAGTTGGTCAGAGACATCCGTTTCCCCGCAGCACCACCTGCTAAAAGGAACGCCCCCATGCTAGCAGCCAGTCCGTAGCAGATGGTGGCAACATCGGGTTGAATTTGTTGCATCGTGTCATAAATTGCCATTCCGGCATAAACTGATCCGCCGGGGGAATTGATATACAGTTGAATATCTTTTTCCGGATCTTCGGCTTCTAGAAATAGCATTTGTGCAGCAACCGAGTCCGCAATTTGGTCATCCACGGGTGTTCCCAAGAAGATGATCCGTTCCCTGAGCAGGCGAGAATAGAGGTCGAAAGCTCGCTCCCCCATCCCCGATTGCTCAATCACCATCGGCACAACTGCATTCTGGGATTGAGACACAGCCGGACTCGAAGCACGGTCACTGCGGAGACTAGAAAAGGGCATTTGGGAATAAATCATAGATTCGTCTGATGTTTTGACTCTTACAGGCTAATTTCCTTCTGTCCTCATTATGACTTATTCTGCGGTTTCACTTTCAGCATCGACCACTGCTTCTGCTGCTGCCTCTGCTACTTCATCTTCTTTTTGTAAGCTGCCTTCAGGAACTAATTCCACTTCTGCTTGTTCCCGTAACCAAGCTAGGGTTTTTTCTTGGCGTAAGTCTTCTTCAACGTACTGTTGTAAGCGTTCTTCGTCGTATTCTTGTTCCTGTTCGTCAAGTTCTTGTCTCACTTCATCCGCTTTATTTTTAAGTTCTTCTTCGGATGGGTTGAGCTCTTCTTGTTTAGAAATTTCTTGTAGAATCAGGTTTTGCTTGAGGCGAGCAATGGCATCGGGGCGCGATCGCTGCTTCATTTGTTTGACTGCTTCTTCATTCAGCATTTGACGGGGATCAATTCCATACTGCGCCAACTGCATCATGGATTGAGTGATGATTGTTTGTAACTCTTGTTCAATCATCGTTTCCGGCAATTCCATTTCCGTTTGCTCAATGAGAGCATTGACAATTGCCTCTTCAATATTGCTTTTCGTTTGTTCTTGGGCTTGTTCTTCGTATTGCTTGCTTAGAGCTTCCCGCCATTCCGCGATTGTGGAATGTTCACCGACATCTTCCGCAAACTCATCATCGAGTTCTGGTAATTCTTTCGCTTTTAACTCTTTGAGGGTGACGGTAAATTTTGCTGTTTTCCCTGCTAAATCTTCTCGGGCATAGCCTTCTGGGAAGGTTACGGAGATTTCCTTAGTTTCTCCTGAGTTCATCCCCACAATACCTTCCACCATGCCTTCAATGAATTTTCCTTCTGCAAGTTCTAATTCAAAGTCTTCAGCTTGTGCTCCTTCAATCAGTTCACCACTTTCTTCTAAACGTCCTTCATAATCAATAACGGTGGTATCTCCCATTTGCGCGGGACGATCTTCGACTGGAACTAAAGTTGCCTCTTGCTCCCGTTTTTCCTGTAGGTAATTTTCGACTTGCTCAGGATTGGGTTTAACTTCTTCGGCTTGCACTTTCAGTGTTTTGTAATCTCCCAATTGCACTTCTGGGGGAACATCAACAGAGGCACTGAACGTTAAAGGTTCTCCGGGTTTATAGTGTTGAGTGAGATCTTCATAAGAAGAACGGAGTTGATAATTCCCTAACACCTCAATTTTTTCTTGTTCAATGGCTTGATCAATCGAGGGCTGTAATAATTCTTCAATTGCTGCAGCTTTCAACCGTTCTTTTCCAAACCGCTGCACTAATACCTGGCGAGGGACTTTCCCTTTCCGAAACCCAGGAATATTGGCAGAACGGGTTAAATCTTTGATTACTTTCTCGTAGGCTTTCTTGGTTTCTTCAGCAGGGATTTCTATTTCTAGAGCAACTTGGCTATCGGGCAGTTTTTCCTGGGTTACTTTCATCTATTACTCTCTTCTTCTATAACTCGCATCAATAAATTTCATGGAAAGTTTGCCTGATGAAACTGAGATTCTACTTCAGGCTGGGGCTTATGTTAGTCTGACCAGTAGTCTAATTCAGAACTAAGGTAAAGTCCAAATGGTTATTGTAGCATTGCTCAAGACAGTGTAAATTGGTTATTAGTTATTAGTTATTCATATTTTTCTATATTTGATTTAAATTACAAAGTATAAGTAATTCTGATTACCAAAGGAGGACAAACATTTGTCAGAAGGAATTCGTGTCGCAATTTTAGGCGCGACCGGCGCTGTTGGAAAAGAATTAATTCAGCTTTTAGAAGAACGGTCTTTTCCTGTAAGTGAATTAAAGTTACTGGCTTCTCCTCGTTCAGCCGGTCAAGAAATTCCCTTTTGTGGAAAACCTTTAAAGGTAGAAGCCGTAAGTGCAGAAGCCTTGCAAGAGGTCGATCTGGTCTTAGCCTCGGCAGGGGGATCAACCAGTAAGGAATGGGCGCAAACGATTATTGATGCGGGTGCTGTCATGGTAGATAATTCCAGTGCCTTCCGCATGGCAGAAAATGTGCCTTTGGTTGTGCCCGAAATTAACCCTGAAGCTGCTGCTCAACATCAAGGAATTATTGCCAATCCCAATTGCACAACGATTCTGATGGGTTTGGCGGTATATCCCTTACATCAAGTACAACCGATCCAACGCTTGATTGTGGCAACATATCAGTCTGCATCTGGTGCTGGTGCAAAAGCAATGGCAGAAGTGAAAAAACAAGCTCAAGCCATTCTTAATGATGAAACTCCAACCACAGAGGCGTTTCCTTATCCGTTAGCCTTTAATGTCTTCCCCCATAATTCTCCTTTAACGGAACAAGGATATTGTCAGGAAGAAATGAAAATGGTGAAAGAGACACGGAAAATTTTCGGAAGTCCCGATTTACGGATCAGTGCCACTTGTGTGCGTGTTCCTGTTTTACGCGCTCATTCAGAAGCCATTAACCTTGAATTTGCTGAACCCTTTCCTGTGGGAAAAGCAAAAGCGATTTTGCAAGACGCGCCTGGGGTGGAAGTACGAGAAGATTGGGAGAATAATTATTTCCCGATGCCGAATGAAGCAACGGGAAGAGATGAAGTGTTTGTGGGACGCATTCGACAAGACATTTCCCATCCCTGTGGGTTAGAGTTGTGGTTAAGTGGCGATCAAATTCGCAAAGGAGCAGCATTAAATGCGGTGCAGATTGCAGAATTATTAGTGGCAAAACGTTTATTGCAAGGGACGCAATCAGCCGTATCGGTTTAAGGAAAAAGAAAAGAGACAAAAAACAACAATGACAAGTGTGGACTTTGGACAAGTGCTAACTGCAATGGTGACACCCTTCACAGCAGAAGGGGCAGTGAATTATGCCGTTACCGAAGCGTTAGCCGATTATTTAGTGAGTCATGGTACAGATACCGTGGTTGTCTGTGGTACGACAGGCGAATCTCCCACTCTGACTTGGGAAGAAGAATATGAATTATTCCAAGTAGTACAGAAAGCGGTGGGTAACCGTGGTAAAGTAATGGCTGGAACGGGATCAAACTCTACCCATGAGGCGATCGCTGCAACAGAAAAAGCAGCTAAACTGGGTTTAGATGGTAGTTTGCAAGTGGTTCCCTATTACAGTAAGCCCCCGCAAGCTGGATTGTATCAGCATTTCAGCGCGATCGCGCAGGCAAGTCCTGATTTGCCGATGATGCTCTACAATATTCCCGGTCGCACGGGACGAAACTTAGAGTCAGAAACCGTGGCAAAACTGGCTCAAATCGACAATATTGTTGCGATTAAAGAAGCGAGTGGTGATTTAGACCAAGTCTCAGAAATTCGGGCTACAACTCCCAGTCACTTTGGCATTTATTCGGGGGATGATTCTCTCACATTACCCCTCTTAGCTGTTGGCGGAAACGGTGTAGTGAGTATTGCGAGTCATCTGGTGGGAGACGAATTACAACAGATGATTACGGACTTCAAAAAAGGTCAATTAGAAAAAGCTCAACAAGCGCATCTCAAATTCTTTCCCTTATTTCGAGCCTTATTTTTATCAACCAATCCCATTCCAGTGAAAACAGCATTGCGCTTACAAGGTTGGAATGTCGGTGCGCTGCGATCGCCGCTTTCAGAATTAACCCCTGATTTAGAAACCCAATTAAAAGATGTTTTAACAAAGTTATCGCTCCTCTAATTTAACAGAGTAGTTTTTACTCTGATGAGGTACAGTTTCAATTTTTGTTATTTGTTCTTCGTTATTTGTTCTTTGGTAACTGATAACTGGTCACTAGTCGCTGTTCTCAACAGACTAAGAAACGCTATATCGCATGAGTCATTAGGGGAGTTGACAGATTGAAATTTAAAAAACAAGTCATGGCTTACCCTTCCCTATTCCCCCAGTATGTAGCGCTATAAACTTCAATTTCCCTGACAGAATCGGTTTTTTATACCCATTAGTCATTATTAATTGCTCATTAAATCAAAGTAAAAGGACAACAAAAGTTATGAGTCAAAACGAATCACAACCCAACTTGAGAATTATTCCTCTTGGTGGACTCCATGAAATTGGAAAAAACACCTGCATTATTGAATATGGCGATGAAATGATCCTATTAGATGCAGGGATTGGTTTTCCCAACCAAGATATGCACGGCATTAATGTTGTTTTGCCGGATATGACCTATTTACGGGAAAATCGACATAAAATTAAAGGGATGATTGTCACCCACGGACATGAAGATCATATTGGCGGGATTGTTTATCATCTGAAACAGTTTGATATTCCTGTCATTTACGGTCCCCGTTTAGCTTTAGCGTTATTACAGAATAAGTTAGAAGAAGCGGGAATTGCCGATCAAACCACCTTAAAATCAGTTCTTCCTCGGGATACAGTGAAACTCGGTAGTGCGTTCTCAGTCGAGTATATTCGCAACACTCATTCCATTGCCGATAGTTGCTGTGTTGCTATTACCACTCCTTTAGGCGTAGTTATTCATACCGGTGATTTCAAAGTTGATCATACCCCTGTTGATGGTGAACATTTTGATTTACATCGTCTTGCCGAATATGGCGCAAAAGGAGTCCTTTGTTTACTCAGTGACTCTACCAATGCTGAAGTTCCCGGACATACCCCATCAGAAAATTCGGTGCGTCCCAACTTAGATCGGGTTTTTGCAGAAGCAGAAGGACGCTTGTTAGTGACAACCTTTGCGTCCTCTGTGCATCGGGTTCGGATTATTTTAGAACTTGCGGAAAAACATAATCGGGTTGTGGGTGTTGTCGGACGCTCGATGTTAAATGTTATTGCTCACGCTCGTAACCTGGGGTATATAAAATGTCCTGATAATTTGTTTGTCTCCCTAAAAGAGTTGAACAAAATACCTGATGAACGCAGTGTCATTCTGACGACGGGTTCGCAAGGGGAACCCTTAGCTGCAATGACTCGGATTTCAAAAGGGGAACATCGTCAAATTAAAATTCGAGAAAATGATACAGTGGTCTTCTCCGCCAACCCCATTCCTGGCAATACCATTGCGGTAGTTAATACCATTGACCGTTTAATGATGATGGGGGCAAAAGTCGTTTATGGTCGTCATCAAGGGATTCACGTTTCTGGGCATGGTTCCCAAGAAGATCATAAGTTGATGCTGGCGTTAACCAAGCCTAAGTTTTTTGTTCCTTTCCACGGGGAACATCGGATGCTGGTCAAACATGGAGAAATGGCGCAAGCAATGGGCATTCCCAAAGAGAATATTGTCATTATTAATAATGGCGATGTGGTAGAAGTGTCGCGCGATCGAATTGAAGTGACTGATCAAGTACAATCCGGAATTGAATTAGTCGATCATTCGGGTGTTGTCCATAAAGATATTATGACCGAGCGTCAACAACTCGCCTTAGATGGTCTCATTACAGTTGCAGTTGCGGTAGGAACCGATGGTAAAGTGCTAGCCCAACCTGAAGTTAATCTGCGAGGGGTGGTGAGTCCACTCGGACAGACGAAAATTAATGAACTCATTATCCGCAGTGTTGAACAGAGTATCAAAAATTACTGGAGTAACTTAGCAACCAATGGCAATGGGAAACCCATTGATACAACAATCGACTGGAGTGAGTTGAAAATCGAAATTGAAGGGAGATTAAAACGGTTAGTCCGACGGGAGTTGAAGAGTCAACCCACTACTATCTGTTTACTACAAACACCGCAAGAGAAAGATGGAAAGGTGAAAAATAATGGCAATGGTAAGCCTGCTCCCGTTATTAAGAATAAAGATAATGGCAATAATGGGACAAATGGGACACAAGATTTCCAAGGTCGCCGTCGTCGTCGCCGTTCTGCTGCTACCATTTCATCACAATAGCGTGATGTAGCACGGGTTGGAGAAGTAGTAATAGGGTGGGTGTTGCCCACCCTACCCTTAATGAGAGTTGATTAGCATTCACCTTGCCCCCTTGCTTAGCACGTAGGCTCATACTACTTTAGATATATTTTGTCAAATTTTGAGCAACAAAAAATTGCAAAATGTAAAAAAGTTGTTACATTATGAGTAACAGCTATTCAAGGTGGATTAGAATTATGACTTCCGGACTATTCCCACAGCCTGCTTCCTTTAAGGAGCAATCTCGCGTTTATGATCTCAAAAGCCGTCTTGATTGGGGTGAACCTGCTTTAACCATTATTGATGTGCGCGATCGCGCTTCCTTCAATCAAAGTCATATCATGGGTGCGATTTCTTTCCCCAGTGAAGAATTAGTGGCTCGTACCGAAGCGAGTTTAGAGCGCGATCGGGATATTTACGTTTATTCTGATACGGATGAAGAGACAGCAAATGCAGCAGCACGACTCCGAGAAGCTGGTTTTGAGCGCGTTTCAGAAGTGACTGGTGGTTTAGGTGCATGGAAAGCAGCTGAGTACCCTGTAGAAACCACTTCCATTGCAGCCTAACCCTTTCCAGATCACTCATTTATCTCTCTCTAGACTAGCATAATGCTTTTTTCCCGCCTTGACAGGTGGGTTTTTATTTTTTTAAAAGATGTAGTTCACTGAAAATTGCTATATTGATTCTAAGTTTGGGTAATCTGAAACTATCAATTCAATAAAGATCCAAATGGACGTTTTTTCTCAGTTTATTATCAGTAGTTTTATTTTTATCTTTGGGGCTGCCATTGGCAGTTTTTTAAATGTTGTTATTTATCGGATTCCCGCTAATCTTTCTTTACTTTACCCACCGTCTCGTTGTCCCGCTTGTAAACATCGTTTAGGGAAAACCGAAAATGTTCCCATTGTGGGCTGGCTTTGGTTACGGGGGAAATGTCGCCATTGCAAAATCCCCATTTCTCCCCGTTATCCCATTATCGAAACGATAACCGCCATTTTATTTGTTTTCGTTTATCTTCAGTTTGGATTAAGCCTAGAAACAATT
The DNA here is from genome assembly GCA_031580825.1 of Halothece sp. Uz-M2-17. Taxonomy (GTDB): domain Bacteria; phylum Cyanobacteriota; class Cyanobacteriia; order Cyanobacteriales; family Rubidibacteraceae; genus Halothece. The sequence goes on along the minus strand of JAVLCL010000004.1, from coordinate 17,665 downwards.
GCATCTTGGGCATTTTTAAGTTGGCTTTTAGGCTTATCTCTGATTGATTTTGATACCATGACTTTACCCAATGCCTTAACGCAATCAGGGTTAATGGTGGGCTTAGGTTATCAAGTAATTCGCGGTTGGACGGGTGAAAATTTAACTGAACAATTCATGTTTGGCATCATTGGGGCAGTTTTGGGAATTTGGTTATTTGATATTATCACCATTGTTGCTTCAGGAATTTTAGGACAACCGGCGATGGGCGGTGGCGATGCGAAACTCGCTGCGATGATGGGGGCTTGGTTGGGATGGAAACTGTTGATTGTGGGTTGTTTTCTCGCTTGTGTTGTGGGAACTGTGATTGGTGGGGGCGCGATCGCGCTGGGAATTCTCAGTCGTCGTCAACCGATGCCATTTGGTCCGTTTTTAGCGTTAGGGGGCGCGATCGCGCTATTTTATGGACAACAACTGATTTCACTTTATGTTGATGTTTTTTTCCCAGCCTTTTGATATTCTTAATTCCCAGTCTTTTACCAGTAATCAGTGACCAGTGACCAAAAAACGAATAACAAATGACTAATAACTTATCTTTTCTCTAATTTCCAAACCAAACTAGATACAAAGTTGGTAAAAATATGAGCAATAATGGGAACCAATAAGTTTCCTGTCATAATCATCATTGTGCCTAACAGTAAGCCCACAGCAGTTGCCCAGACACCATAGGGCCATTGTTGTACCCCGCCTAAATGGAGTACCCCAAATAATATACTAGAGATAACCACAGCGAGAACTCCTGATCCCAAAGCAGGAATCATCACCCCACGGAACAAAAGTTCTTCGCTTAACCCCGGTAGGAGTCCCAGCCAAATTGTATCAGGAACCGCTAAGGGCTTTAAAACTAACTCTAAATAATATTGTGCGCTGCGACGATACGCGGGCCAAATTTTATAAATACCATTACTGGCTAAAATAATTAATCCAGCAATCCCTAACCCCAATAAAACCGCTTCTAAACTAAATGAAACCGGAAACAAAGCAACTGATCCTAAATATTGCCATGCTTTAGCGACAATCAGTAATAAAATAGCAGTAATCCCCATAATCGTTAGGACTTGGGGACGGGTTAAGGGTTCAAATTCAAAATTATTGGGATTGGTCACGATACTTTTTCTTTAATTTAAGCGACACAAAGACGAGACAGGCAAACGTAACGCATCAGGATTCATCCCACTGCGTTGAGCAACTAAAACCCCTAAAGCCTCTAAATAAGATTGGACACGAATGGTTTTAATGCCTAAAGATTCAGGGGTAACTTCCATTGTAGTTTGATTATCTTCCACCGCAATAATTTGTGCGGGTGATTGACTCCAACTTAAAACCGCACTTCCGCCTGCAGCATTAGCTGGAATCACAACCGCATCCACCGCATTTGCTGTTAAATCGACAGAAGGTTGAGGATAGGTGATAAATTGGGGAGCGCGAGATAAACCCACTAAAACACAAGGAAGAAACGTATAGCCTAATTCTTCGGCAGCAGCCCGAGGGGAGACACTTGCATCCGCAGGAAGAGGGCTTAACGCAGGGGCATGGGCGCAGGGAATTTGAAATTCGCGGACAATAAGATGGGAAATAATGGCTTCTGCACCGGCGAGGGCATCCACCCCCTGCCCTTGACGATAGGTAGTGAGGGCTTCTGCGTCCATATCATCGGGAAAACGAGCAACCACCGCGATCGCGCTCACTTTTCCTTTTTTGATCAAGGTTTCCGCAGCCCGCAATAAACTATCTGGTTGTCCAATTGTTCCCCAACTTGCCCCAGAATGAGCCGTCCGCAACTGCACATCAAGGGGGGCATCCGTCACGATATATTCCCCCATATTCACCCCAAGGGTAGTTTTGACCGCTTCTGCTGCTTGCAGATGACGCAGTTGCAATTCCGGTTCCATCCCTTGGTCTAAAATTAAGCCCACACGGTTTTGATGGACAGGACGCAAGCCCCAACGATTCGCAGCAAACTGATCCAAGCCATAGCCTTCCACATAATAAACATTGGGCAAAGACCAATAGAGTTGTGCGCCATTAAGGACATTAGGATGGGTAATCACTTGATCACTAATTTGCGCGATCGCGCGGGCAACCGGTAACGCATCCCCCGCATAACCGCCAATACTTGCTCCAATGCCAGTGGGAACAATTAAAGCAACTGTAAACGGACGTTGGGTCACGATTGATTGGTTACAACTGCTTCAATTTGAACTTTTTTCTGGTTAGGATCTACTTTTGTAATTGCCCAACGCAGAGGT
>JAVLCL010000004.1:0-15367 GCA_031580825.1 Halothece sp. Uz-M2-17 | reverse complement strand
CAATTTCTTGCTGTAAGGTTACCGGTTGTTCGGTTAAATCTAGTTCCGCTTCAATAAAATGAGTGGTCATCGTTTTTTCTATTCAGTTATTCTTGATCCGCATCTTAGAGCAGTTTAGAAGATGAGAGCGCGATCGCGCAAGATGTCGCTTTTTCCTAATCCCCGATTAAACACCCTTCACGAGGCGGTAACTGTAATAAAAGCTGATTCTGATTGACTTTCCATTCCCACTGAGCTTCTCCACACAGTAAACGGTGCGGTTGGCTTTGTAGTTTTTCCGTTGAAATTGTTACCGATGCAGCATCGGTTCCTGCATTCACAGCAATCATTAATTCTGACGCTGCTAAAGTCCGCGCAAAAACATACACCAAGCCTTCTGCATAAAGAATCTTATAATCTCCCGTTCGCAAGGCAGGATAATTATGACGGAAACGAATTAAATCTTGATGCCACTGTAATACATCTTTGTCCCATTGTTCTTCTGGTGGAAAACTGCGCCGAGAATCCGGATCGAGTTTCCCTGGTAAACCCACTTCATCCCCATAGTAAATACAGGGCGCGCCAGGGAAAGTCAGTAACAATAACGTCGCCAGTTTAACACTTGCGCGATCGCGCTGGGCAATACTCAACAACCGCGCCGTGTCATGACTCGCTAATAAATTCAGTTGCGTTTGTTGAATCTCCCACGGATAGAGGTCTAATAAGGTCTCAATGTGTGTGCTGTATTCTGTTGCATCTTGCGGAGGATAAGGTTTATATTCCGGTTGTTCTACTAATTCTCGATCCACGCGATCGCGCGCCGTAAAAGCAATCGTGGGACCGGTAAACATATAATTCATCACCCCATCAAACTGCGTGCCATCTAGCCACGGTCGCGAATCGCCCCAAACTTCCCCAACAATATAGGCTTCAGGGTTAATTGCCTTAACTCTGTCTCGAAACTCTTGCCAAAATCCAGGCACTTCAATCTCAAAGGGAACATCTAACCGCCAGCCATCAATGCCTTGGTTTAACCAATATTCCCCAATGCGCATAATATACTCGCGAACATCAGGATTTTCATGATTAAACTGCGGTAATGCCCGATTCCCCACCCAACTGGCGTAATTTGCCGGTAAATCGCCATTATAAGGCGCAACGGGCCACTCCTTAATCTTAAACCAATCCACCCACGGGGAATAAGGACCGTTTTCTAAAATATCATTAAAGTAGAAAAAGCCCCGACTGGCATGATTAAAGACCCCATCTAAAACGACTTTCATATTGCGCTGATGGGCAGACTTTAAAAGGGCTTGCAAGGCTTCATTGCCTCCTAAAATCGGATCAACCTGATAATAATCATGGGTGTGATAGCGGTGATTACAAGCGGATTGGAAAATCGGGGTTAAGTATAAGGCGGTAATGCCTAAATCTTGTAAATAATCTAACTTTTCAATCACCCCCCAAAGGTTGCCCCCTTTATATCCTTGTAGCGTGGGTGGATCGTCCCAAGGTTCAAATTCAACGTGCTTAAAAACAGGTGATACCTCTTTCGGTGGTTCTGCTTTCGCAAACCGATCCGGAAAAATTTGATAAAAGACAGCATTTTTGACCCAGTTGGGGGTTTGAATTGACATGAGTGCGTGTTGATTCCGACTTCTTCAATATTGTACTGGTCTATTCTCTTTCTTTTTTGTTACAAATTATTTAGAACAACTTGACAAAAAGATATGACACTTTCTCAACCAACAACAGAAATTAAAACTTGGACTTGGCGCGGTTACCCGATCACGTATCGCCGTTGTGGAGAAAAAGGTAGCGCGATCGTTTGTGTGCATGGCTTTGGGGCTTCCTCGGGTCACTGGCGGAAAAATCTGCCCGTCTTAGGAGAATCATTTCGCTGCTATGCCCTTGATTTGATTGGCTTTGGCGGGTCAGCAAAACCAAAACCAAAAACTGAAATTGATTATACCTTTGAAACTTGGGGAGAACAAATCGCTGATTTTTGCAGGGAAGTTGTCGGAACGCCTGTTTTTTTAGTGGGAAATTCCATCGGCTGTATTGCTGCAATGCAAGCTGCTGTTACCCATCCAGACATCAGCCTTGGTGTCATTAATCTCAATATTTCTCTACGATTGTTACATGAAAGAAAAAGACAAACTCTTCCTTGGTATCGTCGTTTAGGTGCACCCATTGCCCAAAAGATTTTAAGTTATCCCCCTGTCGGGAAATGGTTTTTTAATCGAATCGCCAAACCAAAAACGATTCGCAACGTTTTATTACAAGCCTATCATCGTCCAGAAGCAGTGACTGATGAACTGGTCGAACTCTTATTGACACCCGCCAAAGATAAAGGGGCAGCAGACGTTTTTATTGCCTTTACAAATTACTCTCAAGGTCCCCTTGCCGAAGATTTATTATCGCAATTGCAGTGTCCTGTTTTAATTCTTTGGGGAGAAAATGATCCTTGGGAACCGATCGCGCTTGGGAAAGAATTGGCTCATTATGCCACGGTCGAAAATTTTATTCCATTACCCCAATTAGGACATTGTCCACAAGATGAAGATCCAGACGCTGTGAATCCTCTTATTCAAGAATGGGTAGAAGTCAAATCAGCCATGGCAAATCAAAAAGCAGTTGACTCTTAAGCAATTCTAGGTTGTCGCTATTTCTTCTCCTTGTTTATGTTTACTTAATGCCATGCGAATTGCAGCATGAACTTCCCGTTGTTTAAAAGGTTTGAGAATATAACCATAGCAACCACTTTCTTCTGCTCGTTCGAGGGTTTTATCATCCCCATAAGCCGTTAAGTAAATAACAGGAATGTTAAACTTCTGCAGGACTTCAGTTGCCGTTTCAATACCATCCATCTCACCTTCAATTAAAATGTCCATTAACACTAGATCAGGATGCGTTTCTTCAATTTTCCTGAGCGCTTCTTCTCCAGACGCAACCGTTCCAACTATCTTATAGCCTAGCTTTTCTAACTTCCGAGCGAGACCTTTTGCAATAATAAACTCATCTTCGACAATAAAAATTTTTGCGGTATCCATAATTGATCAACTCCTATTTGGCTGAATAACGTTTGTGATATTTTCGTTCACTAAAAGTCAGAGTAAAACAAGTTCCCTGATTTTGCTGAATAGACAAATTACCTTTAATTTGCTGAGTGAGTGTCTGCACTAGATCAAGCCCTAGGGAATCTAATTGATGTAGATCAAGATCTTGAGGAAAACCGACACCGTTATCTTGGACAACTAGGTTTATTTGCTCATCATTTTCGTAATATAAGCTGATCCAAATCGTTCCTTTTCTTTCATTGGGAAAAGCATGTTTAAATGCATTAGAGACCAACTCATTTACTATTAAACCACAAGGATTAGCAGTTTCAATATTAAGAAATATTGACTCAATATTGGTTTCTAGATTAATGCCTGTTTCTGCGACATTGTAAGACTCAAATAAGTTATCAAGCAGTGCTTCCAGATATTCTCCAAAATCAATTTTGTCTAAACCAGTTGAACGATAAAGTTTTTCATGAATTAAAGCCATAGATTGAATTCGACTTTGACTTTCTTCTAAGACAGAAAGCACTTGTGGATCATCAGTATAATCCGTTTGAAACTCTAAGAGATTAGAAACAACAAGCAAGTTGTTTTTAACGCGATGGTGGATTTCTTTAAGCAACATTTCTTTCTGTTGCAATGAGTTTTCTAGTTCTATCTCATAGTTTTTGCGATCAGTTATATCTTGATAAACCCATAATGCTCCATCTTGACAGTTATCAATGATAATGGGAATATAATCTCGTTCAATTGTTGTATTATTATTTAATGTCCATTCTTCATTAGTTACCAATTTTTGGTCATTTAAAATTTCTTCATTACGATATTCTATTACTTCTTGATCCTGAAAAACAGGATAGTAATACTCTTTAAAATCAGAGTGGCTTTTTCCAATTAATTCAAACGGTGGAGTGATGATATCAAATAAATCACAAAATGCTTGGTTAACAAACAAAACATTACGCCTTTTATCTTTTAAGAGAATACCAACTTTTAAATTAGTAATTAATGTATTCAACCGCGAAAAGGTAACGTGCAACTCTTGTTCCAAGTGCTTATTTTCAGTAATATCAATTCCCACGGATACGGCTGCTTGACCTTGGTTATATTTTTGTGCTACTAACAAATAGTAGTGAGCCGTGCCTTGCACATTAATTTTGATTGTTTTTTGTGCAACTTTTTGCTCCTTATTTTCAAAAAAATCTTCAATAAAATGATTAAATTCTTGAGGATTATTAATGAAACCAATATGTTGACCAACAAAATCTTTTGGTTTCAAATTTAAGCTACTTGCTAAACGTTGATTGACTCCCAAATAATTGAGATCAGAATCAATCCAAGAGATAAAGCCAGGAACCGCATCAATGACCGCTTGTAATTGTTCATTGGTCGTTTTTAATTGATTTTCAGCTTGTATCCGCTCCTGCAGTTGATATTGTAATTCCGCAGTCCGTTCCTTGACCCGTTGTTCTAATTCTTGATTTAACTCAACAAGCGCGGTTTCAGCTTGTCTTGAACTTTGATAAAGTTGGGCTTGTTGGAGCGCGATCGCGATTTGTGCAGCTAAACGTTCTAACGATTCAATTTCTAAAAAACTCCAACGGCGCGATCGTTGTTCTTGGTAAGCGTAAATAAATCCCCAAAACTGAGATTTCTGCTCGATCGGTACAATCAACTCAGCACGATGCTGATCCCCTACGACTTCTAGTGACGTTCCCAGTGTCGCTCGTTCCTGTTCAACTTCAAGAATTTGTTGTTGAATGTCGCGATCACTCGGAGTCGTTTGTGAAGAAACAGCAGCAGCAACCACATCAAACTGTTGCGAGGAAATACGACGATAAATCAATACCTGCTCTACATCCAAAAATTCTTTTACTTCTTTTGCTGTCTGGTTCAAAATGTCGTCAATTTCTAAAGAATGGCGAATTCTCGCAATCATTTGTTCTAATAAACGATTAGCTTGAGCTTGTTGCGCTAATTGTTCCGTATAAGCTTGAACCTCTTGTTCTAGTACTGCTTTGCGTTCACTGAGGCTTTCTCTTTGTCTTTGTTCCAGTTGACTAACTTTTTTACGCAGGGAATTGACTAATGCTAGGGTATTAGGATTCATAGTTATAAAACGACTGAAGAGTTGAGTTAGTAATTATTATCACTTGAAATTAATGATTAAAATTTAATATTTTGATGACACCTACTTCTATTTTAGGGATCTCCATCTTTGAATTTGAACAATCTGAAGTTTTAATAAATTTTATGAAATGAGGGCAATCTTAGGGTTTAAGTAACGATCACCCCTTTACTGATCAGGTTCTCCCCCAAGATTGATTAAGAAAGAATGTGTTAAAGTTAATATAAATACATAAAAGCAATCGAAGTTGCTGACTCACATCAGACTTCGTTAGCTAGAATGGATTATAGAACGGTTAGCTATAGCCGTTGTTACGCTAAGGTCGTGACTCTCTTCATTTAAGAAGAGTACATCTTAGCTGTTAGTTGAAATGAGGTCTCACAGGAGCCATCTGTTCAATGGAATCTATAGAAAGAGCATTAGAAAAACTAAAGGATTGGGGTCGCAAATTGATTGAGCTTTTACTCGGACCCGAAATGGAGCCAGAAGCCGAACCAATTCCCGTCCCTGTCGAAGACCGAGTTTCCCGCTATTATCGTTAAGGGAAGCATGGTTGAAAGCTAGTGCAGCAACTACGAATTTTAGTGTTACACGGCCCTAATCTGAACCTCCTAGGAGTTCGTGAACGCTCAATTTACGGGGTTTTAACGTTAGAGCAAATTAATGCAGCTCTGAAAGACTATAGTGCAGGGCTGCATAGTCATGTGGAGTGTCAACAGCATAATTCCGAAGGCGCAATGGTCGATGCAATTCATAACGCACTCGGAACCAAAGACGGTATTCTCATTAATGCTGGCGCGTACACCCACACCAGTGTCGCGATCCGTGATGCGTTATCAGGAGTGAATCTTCCTGTGGTTGAAATCCATTTAAGCAATATCTATCAAAGAGAATCCTTTCGTCATCACTCTTATATTGCACCGATCGCGCTCGGTCAAATTAGCGGATTTGGTGCCGATAGCTATCGTTTAGGATTAGAAGCTCTCGTGCGCTATCTCAAAAGTCAACAAGAGAGTTAAATCATGCGTCAGACTCTCTTATCCCGTTGGGAAGGGGCTTTACTGGGAAGTACACTCCCGGTGATTAAAAGTGTTTCTGCATCGGAAACGGTTCAGTCTTGGCATAAAACACAAGGGGAAGGGATGAGAGCATTGGCAGAGACTGGAGAATGGTCTCCTCATTTCGAGGTCAGTCAAGATCCAGCAAGTGAAATCCTTGTGCAAAGTTTGCCTTTGCTCTTGTTTTTTAACGACCAACCGCAAAGACTAGCCCAGCAACTCAGGCAAATTGCGTTACAAGGAAACAATACACGAACTACCGACGCAATGGTCGCCTATGCCTTTGCGATCAGTTGGGGAACAACAGAAACATTAGTGGGAAACCACCTGTTTCAACAGTTAAAGGTAACGATTCATAATGAAGAAAGTTACAAAGTTTTAGAAACGCTACAAGGCAGTCTAGAGCAAGGAGAAACATTACAGGAGATTCAAGTCAAATTACCGCTAACTTGCCAAGACATTTGGTTGGCTCTATACTGTTTTGCGACGACCTCAGAAGATTTAACCCTAGGTGTGAGGAGGGTAAACAAGAGTAAGGGGTCAAATCCGGCTATTTTGGCTTTAGTCGGAGCTTTATCGGGAGTGCATAATGGGGTGAATGCGATTCCTGTCTCTTGGCGTTGTCGATTGCAAAAAGAGAGGACAGCATGGAACGAAATATTGGAATCAATGTTTGCCACTTGGTCAGGAAGCTATAAATTTGCTACGCTTGATCGGCATCTAAAACATAATGCGATAACGATTGCTCCCTCTGGAGTGATTCAACCCCGCAAACAAAACCTTTAAAATTCAACATTATTATTTACGAGTAACGCCAGGCTTAATTGCGTAACGGATTTAGCTCGGCAAGGCGATTTAAAGCTGATGAAACATTTTCCTAGTATTACTCATCGACTCGCTCATTCTCCTCGAAATCAGCTTTCCTTAAGGCAACGGCTAGGAAAACAAATGACGACTATTTTCGCTTCCGGTTCGTGGTTAATTTTTCTCCTAGCGGTACTGAGCTTAACAGGAGTGGTTGGAAATCGGCTGTATAACCAGCCTCAGTTGGCGATTGGTACAAAAGCACCAGAGACGATTATTGCTCCTTCTGAGGTTAATATTAAAGATGATCTGAAAACGGCTCAAAAACAAGAAACGGCGCGATCGCGCTTAACTCCTGTTCTCAAAGTCGATCAGGGAAAAAATGAAGCCATTCTCAACAGCTTGCAGGCAAAACTGGATGCGTTATCAGCACAGCGAGAACAAGCGGGAGCAGTTCTGTTTGCCCCAACCAAGCAATTATCGGAATCGGTACAGGTTTATCTTCGCACTTGTCCCCAAACGGCTTGGGAAGAGTTATTAGTCAACTTAGATGCAACTTCTATTAAGCCCCAATCCATTTCCCAACAAGCACAAGTTCAACTGACTCAACTCTCAGAAGAATTATCTGCTTCAGAATTTTCCCAGTTATTAAGTGAAATTGAACAAACTCGTCAACAATATTTCGCCACGTTATATACAACACCCACTGTTGAGGACGAAGAAATCAGATGGCTCAGTTCCACCCAACGACGAGTGTTACTCGCATTATCTCCTTCTGATTGGCAAGCCACTCGCATTGGTATTGAAAAAACAGCCCGTCAAATGCTAGCACAAGGAATTGCACCAGGCTTACCAGAAACCGTTTTTCGATCCGCAATTCCTTTGCAATTGGAAGAAAAAGTGCCAGCAAGCACAATTGCGCTCGGAAGTGAAATCTTAAGAGAAACCCTCACGCCCAATTTAGTAGAAGATAGGACGCAAACCGAACGTCGTGCAGAAGCAGTTGCATCAGCTATTGATCCCGTGATGCTGCAAGTGGAAGCAGGAGAAGCTATTGTCCAATCAGGGGATGTAATTAGTCGAGAACAATTTTTACTGTTGGATGCTTTAGGGTTGAGTCAACGGGGAATTAGTTGGGATGGTTTGTTCTTGTGTGGGATTTTAGTCACTGTCGCGATCGCGCTGTTTTGGTGGGTGAAACGACTGGTAAAACGGGAACTCCGACGGCGAGATCAAATTTTATTAACCTTGCTCAGTGTGGTCAGTCCTCTATTATTAATGCTCGGTGTTCCTTATTCCTGCTTACCTGCAGTGGGACTGTTGGTAAGCAGCTTTTATGGTCCGAGTTTAGCCTTAACCCAAGTTAGTCTGGTGACTGGACTGGAAGTTTATACCTTGTTAAGTGGACAAAATGTGCCAGTTGCTTGGGAAGCCCTCATCACAGGAGCAGTGGGCGGTTTATTAGCTGCAGGAATTGCCGGACGGCTGCGATCGCGCGAAGAGTTAGCGATTTTAGGGGGAGCAATTGGGTTAGTGGAGGGAGCCGTTTATCTGCTGCTGAGCTTAATTTTAAACACAATGGGAGAAACGATTTGGTATGCAATGCTACCAGATGCAGTGATTTATGGCTTATCAGGATTAATTTGGAGTATTGTTGCTTTTGGGGTTTCTCCCTATCTCGAACGCTTCTTTGATTTAGTTACACCGATCCGTTTAGCGGAGTTAGCCAATCCCAATCGCCCCTTATTACAGCGTTTAGCCATTGAAGCCCCAGGAACATTTCAACATACCTTATTTGTTGCCTCGCTAGCCGAAGCAGCAGCAAGAGAATTGAATTGTAATGTGGAATTAGTTCGTGCAGGAACCCTCTACCATGATATTGGCAAAATGCACGATCCCTTAGGGTTTATTGAAAACCAAATGGGTTGTAAAAATAAGCATGATGAGATTAATGATCCTTATATCAGTGCCAAAATCATTAAAAAGCACGTCAGTGAAGGGTTAGTCATGGCACGTCGTTGTGGTTTACCAAAAGCAATTCAAGATTTTATTCCCGAACACCAAGGCACGTTACTGATTTCTTACTTTTATTTTCAAGCTCAAAAAGAGAACAAAGGAACCATTTCTGAAAGCGATTTTCGTTACGATGGACCGACTCCGCAATCCCGAGAAACGGGCATTGTGATGTTAGCCGATGGCTGTGAAGCTGCGCTGCGATCCCTGAATGATGTTTCTCCGGAAAAAGCCCTAGGCATGGTGAATAAAATTATCCGATCGCGCTGGCAAGATGAACAATTAAAAGATGCGAATTTAACCCGCACTGAACTCAAGAAAATTGCTCAAGTTTTTGTCAGAGTTTGGCAACAAACCAATCATAAACGCATTGCTTATCCCAAAGCTGCCCTTGATGCGAAGTATGCCTCTTCTTTGAAAAAGTAATTATCAGCAACCCCGTACCAGCACAGTCATGGTAGAGTGCGCCAGGCAAACCCTATTCCTGTCCAATGGTTATCCAAAGAACAAATAACAAATTTAAAGCAACTGTTCCAACTCAGAAATCAATTGTTCACTACTGCGCATTCCCTCAAATCTTTGGGCGGGTTTTCCATCTTGAAAGAGGATGAGAGTTGGTAAAGCAAGGATATGATATTCAGAAGCAATTTCAGGATACTTATCGGTGTCGATTTTTACCACTGTTAAACGGTCATGAAACTGCTTTTTCACTGCATCTAAAACCGGTGACATCATTTGACAGGGACCACACCAAACCGCATAAAAATCGACTAATACTGGAGTCGAAGACTCAGTGAGCAGTTCTGAAAAGCTGTTATATTGTTTTTTAACTGCCATAACCCATTACTCTCCTTGTTTTAAGGCTATTATCTTAAATTTTACAGCAGTTTTCCCTTGCAAGAGAATTGCTATTGAGCACAAAAAAGCCCCGATTCAAATGACAAACTGCATGAATCGGAGCAATACTTGATATTAGATTGCAATCAAAATGTGAAGCGATTGAAATCTAATCATCGTTAGAAGACTTGAAATTATTAAGCCATTCTCGCACTTGTTCAGCAGCAATATCCCGAGAGCCTAAACCAAAAGCAAGCGCGATCGCGACCGCAATTGAACCCAAGAGTAAGCCAAAGGCTAAATTAATAATATTGGGTGCAATGCCAATTTGTCCTAGACCAATCGCTAAACTAAAGGCAATAATGACAATGCGAGCAGTTTGTCCCAAGAGCCGGCTTTGCTGAATCCCAGAACTCAAAATGAGATTAAAGGCAAGATTCGCAAAATATAAACCGACTGCAAACACAATCAAGCCCGCAAGAATTTTACCAGAGACGAAAATAATGCCACTGACCAAATCCGTTAAAGCGGGAATGGCAAGAATATCCACTGCTGCAAGGGTGGCAAACAGCATAATACCCACCAGCGTAATAATTCCCATTAATTCTGAGGGGGTACGCTGTTGGATGGGAGATTCCGCAGCCCGTTGTTGGGTTTGTTGGGTGAGAACCGTTTCCGCTTCTTGTTCATCTTGAGGTTGCTGTAAACCGAGCCAAGTAAAGAGATTATCAAAACCAACGTTAGAGAGAATGTTACTGACAAATTCGCAGACATACTGCGCGAGAAAATAAGAAATAATCAATACTAACGCTGCAGTAAAGATCTTCGGGAAAGCATTGAGAATTTGATCCAGCATGGCAATCGCTGGCTCGGAAATCGCTTCTATTTTTAATGCTTCTAGTCCCGCGATCGCGACTGGAATTAAAATCAGGACATAAACTAACGTACCAATAATCCAAGATAAAGATTGTGTTTCACCGGTTCCTGATAAGCCCAAGCGAGTTCCTAACTGATCAGAGCCGGTACTGGCTAAAAGATTAGTAACAACTCTTCGGACAACCTGTGCAATTAACCAACCAATAAAGACAATTAAGAAAGCTGCCAAAATATTGGGCAGAATAGAAAGAATGCGGTTAACTAACTCTTGAACCGGACGTAAGGTTCCTTCTAACTGTAAGGTACTGAGAATGGAAGGTAAGAACAGGAGGAAAATGAACCAATAGAGGGTATTGCCGATGGTTTCACTTAAAGTAAGTTCACTTTCTGTTGTTCCCAGTTGTTCTCCAAAACGCTGATCAATATCGAAGGTTCGTAAAACCCGAACCACTAAAATTCTCACTAAGGTAGCTAACAGCCAAGCAGCACCAAGGAGAATGACAGCAGCACCAATTTGCGGTAAGAACCCTGTAATTTCATTAAGGAGAGTATTTAAAGGTTCGGAAACCGCTTCTAGTTGCAACCGTTGCAACGCAGCAACAATCACAAATAATAGAATTAGCCAATAGACAACATCTGCTGTCCATTTTTCGATGGGAATCGGTTCATCCCCTTGTTGACCCGTTAGCCAAGTGGCAATGCGGTTGTCAATTTCAGTGCGTTTGAGGAGATTACGTATAATTCCAGCTACGCCCCAAGCAACGATCCATCCCACAATTAAGATGAAGATCGCATAAACAAAACTTCTAGAATCTTGTAAGACTTGAGAGATTAATTCCCCAACATTAATCTGAGCGAGTAATATTGGGGGTTGTGTTATTACCGTTGATAAATTAGAGAGAATCATGTTTCTGCATTAGGTTAAAGCTTGTACAGTTGTTTTGAGATTAAGACGCTATTCATAGAATGATTCAGATGAGTTGAGCTAAAAATGCCATTTCTCAACGAATTGGCTTTATTTTAGTATGAAAATCTCATGAAAATCTCATTCTCCAACATTAAAACAAAAAAATACGACTCCTGAAATAAATTTCCTTATTATCTTTGTTAATCAAATATAAAAATTCTTATAGGTATTGCCTTTATAATTAGAAATTGATCAATGATTAATCGAAATTTTCTAGAATTGATGGGAAGCGAGAAAATTATCTGATCTTAAAGTTACGGTTAATGACAGACTATAAAGTATTTGAACAATCTATTCAGATTAATGCTAGCGCGGTTATGGTGGAGCAATGTATCAGCGATCGCGCATTAATGCACCGTTGGTTAAATCCCCGTTTACGCTGTGAACCAATTGGAGAATGGGACACGAAACTGGGCAGTCGCAGCCGGTTTGTTATTGATATCCCTGCGATTCAACCCACGCTCAAAAATACGGTGGTAGAAAGAGAACCGGGATTAATTGTCTGGGAATTTGCTGGCTTTTTCCAAGGGCGCGATCGTTGGGAATGTCAACCGAACCAAGATGGAACGAAACTGATCAACCGCTTTGAGTTCAAAATCCCGAATCCCCTTGTCAAGTTTGGCTTTGAACTGTTTGCAGCCCGTTTAATGAAACAAGATATGTCCGCCCAACTCCGTCGCCTGAAACGAGTGGCGGAAAGCCTTTACATTCAAAGTGGATTACGATAATTGGTCATTAGTTAGGGCTTGCTGAAAAAGTCTAATTATCGGTTTAGCCAGGCAAAAGTCAATAGACAACAGGCAATCGTGAAGAAGGAAGGTCGGAAAAGCTAGACGTTTTCTTGGAAGGTGCAACGTTTTCTGCCTTGATCGTTCAATTCCCATGCCCTTTTTCCATCAGCAAGCCCTAGTTATTGGGTAACTCCTTACTGGTCACTGATCACTGGGTGTAATCTGACGCAGTAGCAGTTGAATCATACTGGCATCAGAAGCGTCAGGGAAATGGGCGAGATAAGTTTTCAAATCAGCAATGGCTTGGGGAATTCGTCCGAGTTGATAGGATAAAAGCCCCCGATCGCGCTGTTCGGTAATAGCCTCAGGAAACACTAACAATAAGCGTTCAATGATGCTTAACGCCCGTTCCACATCTTGGTGGTTAATATAAATCAGTTTGAGATTGGTCAGCATCCGCCCAATAAACTCCCGTTTGCTGACTGCTTCTAAAAATTCCGGTTCTAGCGCGATCGGTTGCTGATAAATTTCTTGTAAGCGGTTTTCACAATCTTGGGGAAATAAAACATCTCCCTTATGAAACGCATCCACAAAAATGCCAGCATCTTTAAAATCGGGGCGAATTAAAAAATGTCCAGGCATCCCAATCCCCACCATGGGAAAGTCAATACGGTGGGCAACTTCTAAATAAACTAACGCCAGTGTAATCGGAATCCCCGTGCGACGTTCCATGACTTCATTTAAGAAGCTATTGCAGGGATCATAATAATCCTCTTCGTTGCCTTGAAAACCTAACTCTTCATATAAAAACTGATTCAGAGTCTGAATCACCCGCAAAGGATACCGTTCGGCAGGGAGTAATTCCTGCACCTGTTGCGCCCACTGATCCAATTGTGCCAAATAGAAATCAACGTCTAAATCAGGGGTTTCCTCTTGAGCAATATACAACGCAACCTTTGCCAAATTAATCTCAGCATCCGGCAAAGTCATTTCTTGCGCAAACTTTTCCCTGGCGATTGACATTATTCTAAATCTCGTCGTCCTTCTAATGCCCGTGCAAGCGTAACTTCATCAGCATATTCTAAATCGCCCCCCATTGGCAAACCAAAAGCAATACGAGTGACACGAGTAAAGGGTTTTAACAACTGACCCAGATATAAAGTGGTGGTATCTCCTTCCACGCTAGGGCTAATCGCAAGGATCACCTCTTTTACTTTCTCTTGACTCACTCGTTCCACTAACGGTTGAATGTGCAGTTGTTCGGGACCAATGCCATCCATGGGAGAAATCACACCCCCAAGGACATGATATTTTCCAGAATACTCTCGGGTTTTTTCTAAAGCAATCACATCCCGAGAATCAGAAACGACACAGATCGTACTGTCATCGCGGTTCGGATGGCTACAAATTTCGCAAACTGAATCTGCACTCAGGTGAAAGCATACCCGACAAAGCCCAATCTGTTTTTTCGCTTCAATCAGGGCTGTGGCAAGGGCTTCTACTTCTGATTCGGGTCGTTTCAGGATATGAAAGGCAAGACGTTGGGCGGTTTTTGGTCCGACACCAGGTAAACCTTGTAACCGTTCAATTAAACGAGCGAGGGGTGGGGTGTAGTTCGTAGTTTTCTCTCCAATTCATCTATCTAGTTTTAATCGTAACAGGCACTTTTGAAATAAAGAAAAGTAAAGAATTGTTCTTTTTATTAAAAGATGAGTATAATTGTACAGAATTGAGTTTACTCAAATCATTATAAAGTTAAGACCCAATTGAGTCTTTAAAAACTGTCTAAATCACTTCTGCCCCCTAGAAAGTTCTCTATATCTCTTTTATACTGAATAGTTATTGATTAAATTGACCATGAGTGAGGATCAAACAGAAATTCATCCTACGGTTATTGTTGCTATTTGCGCCTCGGAAAAAGATATAGCAGAACTCCAAACCTTTTTCCACAGTATTCCTCAGGATTTACCAGCAAGTTTTATTATTCTTGAAGCTGCTTCTGACAGTCTCCTTATTGATTCATTTCTGATTCAAGAACAATGGACAAGGGTACAAACCGTTTCCGATGGAACAGAACTGGCGATTAATACAATTTATTTAGTTCCTACTGGTCAATATTTTAGGATCGAAAGTAATTATTTCCAACAGGTAAAATTAGATTCTAAATCATTACCGCTTCCCATTAATTATTTTTTAAGTAGCTTAGCAACAGAAGTTAAGGAAAGAGCAATTGGAATTATTTTTTCCAGCGTTGAAAATGATGGCTTAAAAGGATTACAAACGATTCGTGAAAAAGGTGGATTTGCATTTATTCAAGAAACTGAAAGTGATAACAATGCTACCAGTTTGATTGCACCAGAAATTGCTGATCAAGTATTACCGATCGCGCAAATTGTAGAACAAGTTATACAAATTATTCAAACCCATGAGTATCAAGTTGATTCAGATTTCTCTGATTTACCCAATATTTCATCTGAGCAGATTCAAGAAATATTAAGTATTTTAAGTCAGCGAGAAAATTTAGATTTTTCTTACTGCAAAATTAAGACCTTAAAGCGTCGCATTTATCGTCGCTGTTCGCTAGGCGGGTATTTTGAAATTGATCACTATCTCACCCGTTTAAAAACTTTAGAAGAAGAAAGACTCTTACTGAAAAATGATTTAACGATTGGTGTCACTCGCTTTTTTCGCGATCCGGAAGCGTGGGACTATTTACAAAAAACCATCTTACCCCAGTATCTCCATGATATGGAAGAAGGGCAAGAATTTCGAGCTTGGGTAACCGCTTGTTCCACAGGAGAAGAAGCCTATTCTCTAGCGATAATTCTTGATGAATTAAGAGAGGAACTGGGCAAAAAATTGATATTTAAAATCTTTGCAACCGATTTAGATGATGTTGCGATTACCAC
>JAVLCL010000308.1:0-4425 GCA_031580825.1 Halothece sp. Uz-M2-17 | reverse complement strand
CGTAAAACCAAGCGTCTTAAAGACGTTGGATATAAGGCGAGCGAGTTGAGGACTTCGATAGTCCGAAAACGAGCAAATCCTCACGCTTTGCTCCGGCGATTAGTCTGTGCTATATTGGACTAAATGACAAGAGGCGCGATTAACCTCTCTAAAAACGTTAGCTTCTTAACGGAAGTACCAGTAAAAAAACAAAACAATTTCAGTTCTAAACTGTAGGGTGGGGCGCACCCGAACAGGATAATCAACGCTTTTGGAGAGAATACCCTCTGGGACTAAAAGAACTCGTTTCTGGAAGTTGTAAGGTGTCTCGATGAATTAAGAATCCAACGCGCTTTTAGCCGTTGGAGCGTCAATACAAGGTTGCCCCTAATGATTGCAAAGTGGATAGGGTGGCTGGGGTTAATCCTTTGACCTGATGAAGATTCATCCCTTCATACAAGCGTTTAGCAATCAAAGTTCGCAAACAATGACCGCTTTTGACATCCCAAATCTTAACCGTTTGATCTTGCGATCCCGTTGCGATCGCGCTGCCATCAAAACTATAGGCAACGGCAGAAATCAGGCGCTGATGTCCGTGGCAAATGTGTAAACATTCTCCAGACGCTAAATCCCAAATTCTCAGGGTTTGATCGTGAGAAACACTGGCGAGGGTTTGACCGTCGGGACTCAGCGCGATCGCGAAAATCCAATTGTCATGTCCAGTTAAGGTCTGCAAGCACTCTCCTGACTCGACATCCCATAACTTAATGGTTTGATCCGTACTGCAAGTGGCAAGGATAGGGGTGCAAGGACAAAAAATCGCACTATACACGCGTCCGCTATGTCCCGATAACGTTTTCAGACAATCACCAGTTGTCGCATTCCATAATTTCACCGTTTGATCAGCACTGGCACTGGCTAATAATTGTCCATCGGATCGAAACCTTAATGTGAAAATTTTATCGGTATGTCCGGCTAAGGTTTGTAAACAGACCCCCATTTGCCAATGCCAAACTTTAATCGTACAATCGGCGCTAGCCGTGGCAATCAAATTGGGAGAACGAGGAACAAAGGTAACGGCATATACCCAATCGGTATGTCCTTGTAAGATTTGGCAGCAGCGACCGGTTTTCACCTCCCACAGACGCACGGTGGAGTCTGTACTGGCACTGGCAAGGATTTCCCCGTTTTCTGCCCAAGCCAGACCATAAATAAAATCCTCGTGTCCCGCTAAACTTTGCTGAAATTCCCCCGTTTGCCAATGCCATAATTTAATCGTTTGATCATTACTGCCACTGGCAAGGGTTTCGCCATCGGGACTAAAGGCAACGGGGAACGCCCAATCTGTGTTGCCATACCAGCTTCTTAAGACTTGTCCGCTTGCAACCTCCCAAAGTTTGACGGTTTGGTCTAAACTGACACAGGCTAGCAGTTTGCCATCGGGACTAAAGGTAACGGAACACACCTCGTTTTGGTGTCCTTGTAACGTTTGTAAACAGCGATCGCGCTGGATATCCCACAATTTAACGGTATTGTCGCCACTGCCTGTCGCTAAAATGCCGTCAGGACTAAAAGCAACGGCATAGATACTCTTCTGATGTCCGGGGTAAGTTTTAAGGCATTCTCCCGTCCGATAATTCCATAATTTAATCATGCCATCGCCACTGCCACTTGCTAGAAAGTGACCATCAGGACTAAAAGCAACCGATCGCACCCAACTGTGATGGTCTGGTAGAGTCCGCAAACATTCTCCCTGTCTGCTCCAGAGTTTAATAGTGTGATCGGCACTGGCACTGGCTAGGACATCACCCTCAGGACTAAAGGCAAGCCCTCGCACCCAATCCGTATGTCCCGTTAGCGTGTGTAAACATTCTCCAGTAAAGGTATCCCAAATTTTCACAGCGCGATCGCCGCTTGCACTCGCCAGAATAGCAGGTTCAGTGGGACTAAAAGCAACCGCAAAAATTTCATGTTGATGTCCGGTTAAGGTTTTGAGACACACCCCATCCGCGAGATTCCAGAGTTTAATCGTATGGTCTGCCCCTGCACTTGCTAGCACTTGTCCATCCGCCCGAAAAGACAGTGATCGCGCCCAATTTTGATGTCCGGCGCAGACTAACATTAACTTCCCACTTGCCACGTCCCACACCCGAATCCGACAATCGGTGTTGCAGGTAGCAAGAATTTCACCATCGGGACTAAAGACAGCAGCCAAAGGATTTCCTAGCATTTCTGTAAAGACACAACGGGATAAATCTGACTGGGCAAAATTGACCCCATGTAACGTTACTCCCTGTAAATAGGCTTGCCAAATCGTTAAATCGGAAAAATCGGTATGAGTCACATCCATTCCCGCCACCAGCATCAAATTCAAAATATTTCCGCCCGCATAGCCGGTTTGTAAGGATGGTTTTCCTCGCAGTTGTTCTAAAATCTCCGTTAAGCGGGAAGATAAGGTGTGTTCTCCTAATTCGGTTCTCAGTTGTTCAATTAAGGGTTTCAGAATTAAAGTAACTTGGGTTTCGCGAATATAATCTTTCGCTTGCGCTTTCAGTAAGGCATGAGTCACGAATAACGGCGTTCTCTTTTTGGTAATCTGCCCCTCTCGAATGTCTGCTGCTACCGCTTCCAGCAAACGATTGATTACATACTCCATTACGACAGGTTGCTGGGTAAATGTGGCACTCTCGCTGTTGCTGCTGGATTCAATTAAAGACCGTCGTTGCAGACAACTCAACCCTTCCATCAGGTCACTTAACGGTACATTTCCTAAAAGATCGCTTTGTAATTGTGCCAGAGAAATCGGTTCTCGATTGACCGCTAACCAATACATAATGTCTTGTTCTAAAAGGGTTAACCGTTGGAACTGTTGCGTGAGGAGATCGCGGATATCATCAACAATCAAGACCCCTTGCTGCTGCATGGCTAGAAACTGGGAAATACTACTACCAAAGCAATCTTGAACAAAAGTGGCAACAATTTTCAACGCCAGAGGATTTCCCCCATAACAGGAGACTAACCTTTGCCACTCGTAATCAGAACCGCTGAAATTGCCTTTAACTCTCAGCAGCGATCGCGCTACGGTTGTCGGGATTCCAGATAGTTGCAGCGATCGCGCGGGTAAATGCTCTCCTTCTAACTTAGCTAGCCCATAGGGTTTTTCGCGAGTGGTTAACAACAAACAGCTTTGATGAGGGGTTTCCGCCAAACAACGCAAGAAGGGGTCGTAATCTTCATAGCCCTCTCGAAATCGTCCCCGGCGATCACTTGCTCGGAGAAGAGACTCTATATTATCTAAAATAATTAATACTGGCAATTGCCGTAGGTATTCTAAAAGCAACAGCGTTTGTTGTTCTCGTTGTGGCGGAAGCATCGCCTGTTGATGGGACACAAACTGAATCAGTTCCGTTAATAAGGTTTCTAAATTTGGGGCATTACGGAGACTACGCCAAATTACCCCTTGAAAACTCTTTTTTCCATTGCCAACTTCAACTAATCCTCTCGCTAACTTAGTGGCTAGGCTAGTTTTTCCGATTCCTCCCATCCCTAGCAAGGTAATTAAACGACACTTTTCTTCTATAATCCAACGTTTGACGGTCGTTAGTTCTTCATCACGACCATAAAATACAGAAACATCGGGGGCATCTCGCCAATCTTGACCCATTGCTTCTAAATCTGTTTCAGAATGAGACGGTTTTGCCGTCGCTTTTTCTTGAGGAGAAACATCGATCACTTCTTCCCAAGAAATTTCTAAAACTTGACAGTAGGCTTTGAAGGCTTCGGCATTAATCGCTTGCTTTCCTGCTAGAAATCGTTTCCATGTTCCTTCGGAGATACCAACAGCAAATACCCCTGTTTCTTGCCAAGAAATGCCCAAAACTTCACTGGCTGCTTCCAGCCACCGACAATCATTAACAGACCATCCTTTCTGTTTTCTCGCTTGCTTAATTTGAGTTAATCCGAAAGAAGAAGCCTTTAAAGTTCTCATAACGGCAATCACTTTTCGGGAAGGGAGGGAGGGGAGCAAATTACTATTAATTTTAATCGCACTTATAGCAGTCAGGAATCAGTTGTGAGAGAGCAATTCTGGTTTAAAGCAATTTGCCCCAAAAATTTCTCATGAATCATTGCTGATTGCTATATCAATCAGTTTATTACCCTTAGTGCAAGTTGCAGTTTTAATATGGCGTTTACTGATTGGAGAAAATTATAGAAAAATCTAACTCCAACCATAAGGGGATAAAGAGTATGAAACCGCTTTAAAATTATGATCAAACTTTATAATCTTGTTTGATCTGGAAGTTGTGACAAAGTTCGCCGATTTCTATCAGTATTCGGAATTGAAAGCGCGATCAAAGTTCTTTATGTTTTGGTCACTGTTCTCAACAGACCAAGAAATATATTTCTTATCATAATCCTATGAAAAAATCAAGATCAAATTCCTAG
>JAVLCL010000307.1:0-4429 GCA_031580825.1 Halothece sp. Uz-M2-17 | reverse complement strand
GAAATTCTCTTACCCCAAGCCCTTCGCGATCAAGAAATGATTAGTCAATGGTTGACCGAACGGAAAGGGCGTAAAGTGACACTTACCATTCCCCAACGCCAAGCAAAAGCAGAACTAATTGCGATGGTAGAAGAAAACGCCCGCTATGAGTTGGAACGAACACAGCGGGTGGCGGATCGCAATCAGCAAAACTCGCAAGACTTAGCCAATATCTTAGACCTCCCCGAAATTCCCCGTCGTATCGAAGGCTACGATATTTCTCATATTCAGGGATCAAATGCTGTGGGGTCGCAGGTGGTATTTATTGATGGCATTCCGGCAAAGCAGCATTATCGGCGGTATAAAATTAAAGATGTTAGCGGGCGGGTCATTCTGATGATTTTGCGAGTCTTGCAGAAGTCATCCACCGTCGCTTTCGCAAATATGCAGAAAATCCTGATTTACCACGACAAGACGATCCCGAATTTCCCGATTTAGTAATGATTGATGGCGGAAAAGGACAACTGTCTGCGGTTGTGGAACAATTACAACAAATGCATTTGTTAGCGGATGTCGCGGTGATTAGTTTAGCTAAACAACGGGAAGAAATTTTTTTACCTGGGGAATCTTCCCCTTTAGAAACCGATTCTGAACAACCCGGTGTTCAATTATTACGACGGTTGCGAGATGAAGCCCATCGCTTTGCTGTCAGTTTCCATCGTCAACAACGAACCAAAAAGATGCAGCGATCGCGCTTAGATGATATCCCAGGCTTAGGCTTTCAACGTCAACAAACCTTACTGGCTCATTTTCAGTCCCTTGAATATATCCGTCAAGCCAGTTTAGAACAATTACAAGACGTACCTGGAATTGGCAAAAGTTTAGCTAAACAAATTTATGATTATTTCCATTAGCATATATAGCAGTATAATGTCATTTATAAAAAGTAGATTAACTGACGTAGGCTGCAAGCCGAGCCGAGATTAAAGGGGGGATCAAATGCAGGAATTTACAACTGATTTAGGATTAACAAGTTATGGCGTATGTTGGGCAATTCTTATTAAGAGATAAAGTTTCGCTTGTACCAGCAAGTTTGCTTAACAAAATACTACTGTTTAATTCCTGTGCTACTAATTCCTTGAATAAACTGCCGTTGTCCAATTAAAAATAAAATTACAACAGGAATGGTCGCAATAATCACCGCAGCCATGAGTAAAGACCAATTACTGGTAAATTGTTCTTGAAATTGGGCTAATGCTAATTGAACCGTCGTTAATTCTGGACGAGTGGTAAAGACTAATGGTTTAAACAAATCATTCCATTCCCCGATAAACGTAAATAGAAAAACTGTAATAATTGCAGGACGGGCTAAAGGAAGCATAATCTCTTTGAGAATTTGCCAACGATTTGCACCATCGAGTGCAGCAGCTTGTTCTAATTCTATCGGAATTGTTGTAAAGTATTGTCGCATTAAAAAAATACTAAATCCATTCACTGCTGTCGGTAGAATTAACGCCCCATAAGTATTAATTAAACCGCCGAACTTTAACACTAAAAAAATGGGAATGACTAATAACTGAAACGGAATCACTAATGTAGCTAAAATAATTAATAATAAAGTTCGCCGACCATAAAATTGAAGTCGTGCTAGGGCATATCCTGCTAAAGAAGCCGTAACTAATTGCAGTGCTGTGACACTCAAAGCAACCAAGGTAGAATTAGCAAAAGCCAGTAAAAAATTCCCCCGTTGCCAGGCTTCTCGATAGTTGTTAAAACTGAAAGAAGCGAAATTAAAATCTAGAGTGGCTGCTGTTCCTGCTGGGGCTAAAGAAGTTATAAAAATGATCGCAAGAGGAGATAAAATGATGAGACTGCCGAAGACAAGCAACAGAAAGCGCAAACGATTTTTCATAGCTAAATTTATATCAAAAGGATATCGTAGCTCGTGCCAAGGATGACCAATCACCAAAAACAAAGCGTTAAGATAAGGATAAGGTAATCGTTTCTATAAGAAGATTCAAGGCGATTGACAATCGGATTTTGGCGAAAACGCCTAACCTGTATATATTATTGGTGATAAGGAAGCCATAGGAGACCATACACATATGCAAGATGTTGCAGTTACCCCAACTTTAGATTACAACAGCGAAACGTATAAAGATGCTTATAGCCGGATCAACGCGATCGTAATTGAAGGGGAACAAGAAGCCAAGGACAATTATTTACACTTAATTGAATTATTACCCGATAGCAAAGAGGAATTGACCCGTCTTTCTAAAATGGAAGGGCGACATAAAAAAGGGTTTCAAGCCTGTGGCAAAAACTTAAATGTGACTCCTGACATGGAGTTTGCACAAGAATTCTTTGCAGAATTACACCAAAACTTCCAAGATGCGCTTGCAGAGGGCAAAATTGTGACTTGCCTACTGATTCAGGCTCTCATTATTGAATGCTTTGCAATCTCAGCATATAACATTTATATCCCCGTTGCTGACCCCTTTGCGCGGAAAATCACCGAAGGTGTCGTTAAAGATGAATACACTCACCTTAACTATGGAGAAGAGTGGCTGAAAGCTAATTTTGACAGTGCAAAAGAAGAATTAGAAGAAGCTAACCGTCAAAATCTTCCCATCGTCTGGAAAATGCTTAATCAAGTAGCTGCGGATGCTAATGTCTTGGGAATGGAAAAAGATGCGCTCGTGGAAGACTTTATGATTGCTTACGGGGAAGCATTAAACAACATTGGGTTTAACACTCGGGAAATTATGAAAATGTCCGCTTACGGATTACGAGAAGGTTAAGTTTGATTCACTTCATCGACCGTCTGCAGACTCACCTTGTCTTGAAGAAACTGTAATCTTTGACTCAAGCATCCTCGTCATTCTGTGGCGGGGATTTTTTTGGAGTGATCTCGTCGAGCACTTTTCTAATCGAGTTAAACGTCTTAAGATTGAAAAGAGCGAGTTTTTATACTTGTCTCATCACTTTATTTACTTACAACAACCTGATTTACAGGTTGACAGCGAAAATTCATGTTTGGTTTGATCGGTCACTCGACGAGTCTGGAACAAGCGCATAAAACTGCTAAAAAACTTGGCTTCTCTGAGTATCAGGGGCAAGATTTAGATTTTTGGTGCTCCGCTCCTCCCCAAATTATTGATGAGATCACGGTAACCAGCTTGACTGGGGCGACCATTTATGGAAAATATGTGGAATCTTGTTTCCTCCCAGAAATGTTGACGCAGCGTCGTGTTAAAGCAGCGGTGCGCAAAGTCCTCAATGCTATGGCTCATGCCCAAAAAGCTAATATTGATATTACGGCTCTTGGCGGCTTTTCTTCCATTGTTTTTGAAAATTTTAATCTCCAGAATAACCGTCAGGTTCGTAATGTGGATTTAGATTTTCGGCGTTTCACGACCGGAAATACACACACCGCCTACATTATTTGTCGTCAAGTAGAACTGGCTGCCCAACAGATGGGAATTAATCTTTCGCAAGCAACTGTCGCTGTGTGTGGTGCAACGGGTGATATTGGGAGTGCTGTGTGTCGCTGGCTGAATGCCAAAACTTCCATTCAAGATTTATTATTGGTTGCCCGCACTCAAGAACGTTTAGAAGCCTTGCAATCAGAATTAGGGCGAGGGAAAATCGTAGAAATGGATGAAGCACTTGCTCAAGCTGATATTGTAGTTTGGGTAGCAAGTTTACCAAAAGGGGTCGAAATTGATCCGGAAACGGTGAAAAAACCTTGTTTAATTATTGATGGCGGTTATCCCAAAAACTTTGATGCTCGGATTCAACATCCAGAAGTCGTTATTCTCAAAGGGGGCATTGTCGAACACGCCCTAGATATTGAATGGACAGTGATGCAAGCCGTTGATATGGAAGTTCCTAATCGCCAGTTGTTTGCTTGTTTTGCTGAAGCAATGTTACTGGAGTTTGAAAAATGGTACACTAATTTCTCTTGGGGGCGAAATCAAATTACGTTAGCCAAAATGGAACAAATTGGTGAGGTGTCTCAAAAACATGGTTTTAATCCCTTATTGCTCACTGAAGCTGTCAGTGCTACATAAAAAATAGACTTGCTCTCCTGTCTTCCACATCAGTCGTTCTCTGCTTGATTACTAGCAATTCTTCTATGTCAAAATCAAACCGCAAAACATTCCTCCTTGAATTTGAAAAACCTTTGTCAGAGTTAGAATCACGAATTGAACAAATTCGTGAATTGGCAGAAAATAATCAGGTGGATGTTTCTGATCAAATTCAACATCTCGAAGAAAAGGCGGTACAACTGCGCAAGGAAATTTTTAGCACTTTGACACCTGCTCAACGCTTACAGTTAGCCCGTCATCCCCGTCGCCCCAGTACCCTTGACTATATCCAAGCAATGAGCGAGGAATGGTTTGAATTACACGGCGATCGCGCAGGACATGATGATCCGGCTTTAGTG
>JAVLCL010000003.1:14968-28045 GCA_031580825.1 Halothece sp. Uz-M2-17 | reverse complement strand
ATTGATGATCCAGAAGCCTTTGCCAGCGCGATCGCGCAACCCCTTCCCACCTGCATTCGGGTGAACCCTTTAAAAACAACACCGACAGCCGTCAGAAACTTTCTTGAGGCTCAAAATCTCTCTTTTGAACCCTTAGCTTGGTATCCTGAAACATTCCGTATTCGTCATTGGCAAAAACCCGGCTTAACCCTCCCGTTTGCAACCGGTTGGTATAACTTGCAAGAAGAAATTGCGTTAACAGCAGTCAAAATTCTTGATCCACAACCCGACGAACACATCTTAGACTTGTGTGCAGCCCCAGGGGGAAAAACCGTACAAATTGCCACCCATTTACAAGGAACAGGAATCGTCGTCGCCAATGAAGCCCAAATCTCTCGCCTCTCCCAATTACGGGGAATGTTAGATCGCATGGGAGTCTCAAATGTCGTGATGACTAACTATGATGGCAGTTCGATTCCGTTACAAAATCATTCCTTTGATCGGGTGCTGGTGGATGTTCCCTGTTCTGGAGAAGGAACATTACGGAAAGGAAAAATGACTCGTCAACAGCACCGCCTTCGCTACAGTGAAAAAATTGCTGTGACGCAAAAGAAGTTATTGCATCGTGCTTTACAACTGGTAAAACCGAACGGGATTATTGTTTATAGCACCTGTACCTTTGCTCCAGAAGAAAACGAAGCGGTCATTAATGCCGTATTAGGAGAACGAGGGAGACTTGAATCGGCTGAAATTCCTTATTTAAAAGGGATGCCAGGGCGACAACAATGGCAAGGACAAACCTTTCGTCAGGATTTAGTGGAAGCCCAACGTTACTTTCCTCATTTTAATGATACAGGGGGATTTTTTGTGGCTCGTATCCGACGCAGTGAAAGCCATTTAGAGCCGACAGTAATTAGTAATCAACCCTCGATTGATATTGAGTCGTCACCGCAACCGGTTCGAGATTCTCAGTATCTGCAGTGGTTTTCTGAACGATTTGGAATTGATTCAGATATTTTTTCTTCATTTCAGTTATGGATTAAAGGGAAGGATAAAATCTGGCTGGCTGATGCCAGTTGTCAACCCCTATCTGAAGTGGAAATCCAAACTTTGGGGATTCCTTTCATGAGAACTGGCTATAAACCCACTACTTGCGCCTTACAACGGTTTGGATCTCATATCACTCGTAATGTTGTTTCCCTAGATGATTTTAGTGCAGTACAACGCTTTTTTTTAGGAGAGTCGCAACCGATTAACGCCATGGTTGAATCAGGTTTTGTTCATGTGCGTTATGATTACTACGAGTTAGGCTGTGGCTTATACAAAAATGGCGTGCTTCATTCCCAAATTCCGAAAGGGTTGCGCCTCAAAATTTTAGATAAGAGCCAAGATTATTAGGAGAGCAAATGATTGAACCGATTAATTTTTTAGTTCCCCTCGCTTTACTCGGTTTAATTGTTTTAGCAGCAGTTTTTTTTGTTTCTCGTTCTAGTTAGAGTCAGAAGTTTAATTTCTTGTAGAGAGAATTTTTTTCAGTGTTAGAACAATTTAGCGAGAAAAACGTCGTCTCTACTTAGAATTTTTATTCATGAGTTGTCCATATAACAAGAAAAGATTGATGTTAACTCACCCTATGCTCAAAGCTACTGTTGCCTCTATTGTGACCATTTTCCTTGGAGGAAGCGGAGCAACCTATGCTTTCCCACAAAAGCAGCCTTTACCGGAAGCTAAGGTCAAACAAAACAGTGCATATAACGAATTTCGGTCCTTCCTGACTAATGCTGTCAAAAATCCAGACTATTGGGTGTCTTATGAAATGGAAATGCCTGATCATCCCACAATGATGGTCGAACAATGGCTGAAAGGAGAAAAATTTCGTATTGATACCCAAGTTCAAGGAACAATGGCTCGTCTCTATCGCATCGGTGAGGAAATCACAAACTGTATTGCGCAGGGAAGTAACTGGACTTGCTTACGAATGCCTAGTCTAGACCAAATGAAAGCACCTGGTATCCAAGGCATGGATAATTTAGAAGATATCCAAGACAACCCGCAAAACTATCGCAATCAAATTACCAAGGTGGGAACACGGATGGTTGCTGGTGAAACCACCACCTGCTTTAAAGTCAATGAACTAGAAAATAATGGGTCATGGTTATCTTGTTATTCTAATAATCACGGTATTCCTCTTTATATGGAAGGTCAGCATTCCGAAGGGACTTGGAAAATGACAGCAACAGATTTCCAACTCTCAGTACAAAATAGTGATTTTTCTTTACCGGCTCAACCCCAGTCAATTCCGGGAATGCCCAATGGCTTCCAGATGCCGAATCGTTAATCGTGGCTTCAGATCGGTGTTCCTAGTCATGTCTCAGGATCAGGGAAATAATTTGATAAAGTTATGATGACACTTTGACCCTGAACAGGAGAACATCTTTTGGGTATCGACCTTCGGAGTTACGTCTATTTAGATAGCCTACAAGCACAACACGCTGCTTATATGGGAACCGTATCATTAGGGTTTTTACCCTTACCCGGTGATACCTCCCTTTGGATTGAAATTTCTCCCGGTATTGAAATTAACCGTATTACCGATGTTGCCCTCAAAGCAACGAATGTTCGTCCTGGAGTGCAAGTTGTAGAACGCTTGTATGGCTTACTAGAAATTCATTCTTCTCAGAAAGGAGATGTCAAAATTGCAGGAGCAGCAATTTTAGATGCTTTGGGGGTCTCGGAAAAAGATGGCTTAAAACCCCGAGTGGTTTCTAGTCAAATTATCCGTAATGTTGATGCGCACCAAGCACAAATGGTGAATCGGACTCGTCGGGGTCATATGTTGTTGAAGGGAGAAAGTTTATATGTCTTTGAAGTAGAACCAGCAGCCTTTGCTGCCCTTGCTGCCAATGAAGCGGAAAAAGCAGCAAACATTAATATTTTGCAGGTGTCTGCGGTGGGAAGTTTTGGACGCTTATATTTAGGAGGAGAAGAGAAAGATATTATTGCTGCCTCCTATGCTGTCAAAGCTGCCATTGAAAATGTTAGGGGACGAGAAGAAATTGCAAGTAGTCAAGAGTAAGTCATTTTCTCAAGGTAGCGTGATCGCGCTCCTGATTACTATCAAAACTAATCATTAGGATTCTTGCTTCACTGCGACTCCCGTGGCAGCAAAAAACTCTGCTGTATCAGATAGGAGTTGTTTTCCCCAGTGATTGTCAGCGAGAACATTCATTTGCGACCATTGAGAATCTAAACCAAAAGCAGCATTTTGTAAATCATAAGCAGAGTCTCGTTTTCCTTGCTGATAGAGAGCAACCGCTAGGGCAAGTTTCGGTTCAGCAGCGTTTTCTGACATCTCTGTTGCCTTACGCCAGTGCGCGATCGCTGCTTCTGTATTGCCTTGTTCATATCGAATCAAGCCAATGTTGTTTGTTGCTTGCCAAAAATCCTTTTTCCGATTGAGAGTTTCTTGGTAAAGCGAGATCGCCTCCTTCCATTCTTCTTTATGCTGATGCACCACTCCTTTTTTAAAGTAGAGACTTGCATCCTCAGGATTCAGCGCGATCGCGCGTTGAAAGTCTTCAATGGCTGCGTTGAGCTTTCCTTGTTCAAAGTAAGTAATGCCTCGATTTTCGTAAGCAGATGCAGAATCTTTTGCTACATTAATAGCTTGATTGAAGTCTTCAAGGGCTTGGTCTAACTTACCTTGCTGAGCATAAATGATTCCTCGTTTGTTATGCGTAGCAGCATCATTTCCCAGAAGATCCAGAGCTTGATTAAAATCTTCAATTGCCCCTTCTAGGTTGGCTTGTCTGACATGATTTAGCCCCTGTTGCTTATAACCAAATCCGACTCTTAGCTGACGGTGCAATTTTTGGTAAGCTAGGGCTTGATTGGGTTGAAGATACCGATCATTGAGCGCGATCGCATTCTGGATATCTGCAAAGGCTTTCCCTAAATCACCTTGTCGTTTGTAGGTTATGCCACGTTGATAATAAGCACGCTCGTATTTAGAATCGAAACTGATTGCCTTATTGAAGTCTTCAATAGCAAGTTTTAACTCTCCTTGCTTTTTGCGGGTTATTCCTCGCTTATAGTAAGGCGTGGGGTCATCAGGATGATTGCGCACCACCAGATTATAAACTTCAATCGCTTCTGCATAATTTCCCTGCTTTTCCTTAGACTCTGCGACATCATAGTAATGACTCGCTGGCGGTTTGAGAAAACATCCTTGAACAACAACACCGCTAATCAAAACGGACATTAACCAACTTGGGAAACCTGCATTTTTTTTCATCGGAATAATTAGGATGTCAGAGATAATGATAATTTTATATCCAAAAAAAGGAATAGCACGCGCAACTATCCCCGAAATAACACTCTATTTTTAAGCAACGGTTTGTTTCTGTTTTCTTAAGCGACGATACCCAAAGTATCCCGCTAACGCAACCAAACCCATTGCTCCTTCTGCTTCAAAGGGAACTGGTTCAACAGTTCCACTTGAAGTATTTCTAGACACAAAACCGCTTGAATTATTAAATTCAAACGTATTAAGGCTATTTACACCTACTATTAAATCGCTGTCAAAACTTAAAGTAAGTTGGTTATTAGTAGTACTATCCAACAGAGACAGAGAGTCACTCTGTTGACCTTGAATCTCAGAATCAGTATAAGTAGCTCCAGTTAAACCGCTGCCGGTTGCGGTACTAATATTAATACTAGAGTAATCAATAGCTACATCATCATAAATAAAAGAACCGGTAACAGAGGTGCCATCACCAAACTGTATATTATTCAACTCGTAGGTAAAAGTAGCTGCATTGGTAGGTAGTGCAGCATTCAGCGCAACACCAGCGAGCGAAAACGCTGTTAAGCACTTAAGAAGTCTCATATGTGATTATCACTCCAATCAATACGTATATTTATCTGCTAGAGTACCACATCCATATCACAATATCAAATTATTATCAAGATTTATTTGATTTTATTTCGGTAAGAGCGTAATCATTTCCCTGACTAGATTATAGTGATT
The DNA here is from genome assembly GCA_031580825.1 of Halothece sp. Uz-M2-17. Lineage (GTDB taxonomy): Bacteria > Cyanobacteriota > Cyanobacteriia > Cyanobacteriales > Rubidibacteraceae > Halothece. The sequence continues at coordinate 23,037 of JAVLCL010000003.1, read as the reverse complement.
TTTCATCAAAAACATCCAGTCATAAAACAGAAATTACCTGTAATGACTATCATGCGCGATCGGGAACAGGGAGTCGGAAAAATATATTTCCAGTTCCCAAGTCCCCATTCCTAATTACGCCACGATCTGTATCCCAAAGGCAATTGATTACTGTTGATAATCATCAGCCCAGAGGATTAAACCCAACTCATGGGGATGTGCCAGGTATTGATTTTTCGGCAATACTCGCAAGGATAACCCTTGTAAACCACTGGAGTGATAAACCAGAGATCCCTTGTAAATCGTTCCTGCTGCGGAAGACTCACCCGTGTATTCCATGGGAATCGGTGTTCCTTTAACAATTTCACCATCGCTGTTGAGGCTTCCTAAATATAATTCCACACTGACATCATCAGGTTTTAAGCCGGCTAAGTCTAAAACCGCTTTCACCTCAACGGTTTCATTGACAACAATGTCTGTTTCTTCAGAAACATCAATGCTTTCAATGCGGATATCATACCAGCGTTCAAAGACTTGTTTTTTCCAGTCAGCAACCGCTTTTGCATTGGCATAATTATTTTCTGTCATGGCAAAATACCGATCGCTGCTGGGGAAATAGCCTTCTGTGCTGTAATCTCGCAACATCCGTGACGTATTAAACTGCGGAGTATTCAGACGAATTGCATTTTTCATCTTCTGCACCCAACCGCGAGGCACACCATTAGCATCACGGTTATAGAACAACGGCATAATCTCTTGTTCTAAGAGATCATAGAGAGCATTAGCTTCTACTTCATCTTGATATTCTTGGTCTTCATAGATTTCTCCTTGACCAATTGCCCAACCGGTTGCGGTATGATCTGCTTCGTCCCACCAGCCATCAAGAATACTGAGATTGGGCAGTCCATTCATCGCTGCTTTCATCCCAGACGTTCCAGAAGCCTCACGAGGACGACGGGGAGTATTGAGCCAAATATCACAACCGGAAACCATGGCTCGCGCGACATGCGTATCATAATCCGGAACAAAGACTAAATATTCCTCAATTCCTTCTTCCCGCGCAATATGAATCAGTTGACGAATCAACTCTTTGCCGGGCATATCTTTCGGGTGCGCTTTCCCCGCAATCACAAACTGTAACCGGCGATTGGGATTCCCCATGATGATTTTTTTAATGCGCTCAATATCCCGCAAGAAGAGAGTTGCCCGTTTATAAGTCGCAAAACGACGGGCGAAACCAATGGTTAAGACATCGGGATCCAGAACTTCCGTTGCTTTATCTAACTCGGCTTGACTTGCTCCCCGTTGACGGAGTTTCTTCCCTAACCAGTCTCGCACCATGACCACCATATCCGCACGAGCGCGTTCATGGTTGCGCCACAGTTCGTCATCGGGAATAGAATTCACTTTTTCCCAGAGGGGATTATCAGATCCTTTTTCTGACCAACTTGGTCCTAAGTAGCGATCATAAAGTTGCTGGGTGGATTTAGCGACGACGCTACGAGCGTGAACCCCATTGGTAATAGAGGTAATAGGAACTTCTTGCACCGGAAGTCCTTTCCACATCCCCTTAAACATATCCCGAGACACTTCACCGTGGAGTTTACTTACTCCATTGAGGAAAGAACTGGTACGGAGGGCAAGGGCTGCCATACTGAAGGGAGAGGATAAATCACCGGTATTTTCCCGTCCCATCGCTAAAAATTCTTCTCGGGATAAACCAAAGATGTCGGCATAGTGTCCCACATAATACATGGTTTGATCAGGATTAAACATATCAAACCCAGCCGAAACCGGCGTATGCGTAGTAAACATCTGGCTTGCCTGTACCATTTGCTTGGCTTCATCAAAGCTCAAGCCATCATCTTCAATGAGACGACGCATCCGTTCTAAGACTAAGAAAGCACTGTGACCTTCATTAAGGTGGAACACGGTAGGGGTATAACCGAGGGTTTTCAGGGCGCGGAAGCCACCAATTCCAAGCATCATTTCTTGGTGGATCCGCATATCGAGATCCCCACCATATAACCGATCGGTAATGTTGTGGTCGTATTCGGAATTGCCTTCGATATTGGTATCAAGAAGATAGAGGCGGACAATTCCGACATCAATGCGCCAAACCCGAGCGCGAACGGTGCGTCCTGGATAATCCACTTCTACGTGCAACTCAGAACCATCGGGATTGTGTTCTAAGTGCAAGGGCATATTACTGAAATCATTGACGGGATAGGATTCTTGTTGCCAACCATCTGCATTTAAGTATTGAGAGAAATACCCTTCTTGGTAAAGCAAGCCTACTGCAACGAGAGGTAAGCCTAAATCACTGGCTGATTTGAGATGATCTCCGGCTAAAACTCCTAAACCGCCTGAATAAAGAGGAAGGCAGTCCGTTAAACCGTATTCAGCACAAAAGTAGGCATAGCATTCTTTTTGAGCAATTTGACCCCGATTTTTCCGAAACCAAGCTCGTTCTTGGAGATAAAGGTCTAATTGCTGCTCTGCTCGCTCCATTTGGGCAAGAAAGCCCTCATCTTCAGCAACTTCGGCAAGGCGTTCTTGACTGATATTTCCGAGTAAAGAGACAGGATTGTGACGGCAAGATTCCCATAATTGTTGGTCTAACCGTCGAAACAGGTCTTTGGCTTCGATATCCCAATCCCAATGAATGTTATAAGCCAGCTTTTTCAACGGCTCTAGCTTTGGGGGGAGGGACGGCGAAACATTAAAGGTACGAATTGGCTTCATAAATTTCTTCTGCTGGCGTGTTATAGAATTCCGACTTTTCGCCTAACTATTTTGCAAGCAATCATGCCCCTCACCCCGATTTCTTAATAGTTCATTATGCTTTGGCGGGTTATTCTAGATCATTGTCCGCGATCGCGTCGTTGCTACCGCGATAATCTTCTCCCATTAATTGGGCAATTTCTTCATCTTCTTCTAGGTATTTCTCATTTTCACTTTCTAGACTTTCTCTGGGCATCAGCCGATTATTCTGGTCTAGCCAATCCAACAGCGAGGTATCTTGTTTAAGCGGAATCACGGTTGCAGGTTCGTAACGGGGTTCTTGACGAAGAGACGGATTATACATTGTTGAGACAAGCCTTTGTAATTACACCATCTCCCAGTCTAACCGTTTACCGTTAGGGTTGGCGATGGAATTAAGAGTTATAGTAGCACTTCATCACTTGAATACTTAGCTTTTTAGTGTTAACATCGCGGCATTATTAGTGCTACTAAACAATTAAATGAAGTAAGCTATGAAACATATTAAATATTTAACCGCTTTTTCCGTAGTAGGCATATTTGTCACTTCGGCACTGCCAGCAAGCGCGATCACTAATTTTACAAGTACTGATACAATTAAGGTAACGAGTCCTTCAGGCACAAATAATGCAGCTGGGGCGGGAACAATTACAGGTGGTGCAGGCAATGGCAGCGACCCTGTCCTTACTGATGATGCCTTCTTAGATACACTAACCTTTGAGAGCGGTAACAGTAGCTTTACTGGCAATGATAATCCTAGTACCAATAGTTTTCGAGGAGTTCAGCGCTTGACAGTGGTGAGTGGAAGAGAAGGTGGATCGGGTTCAGATGCTGCTAATGTTAATGGCGAATTTGGGGAAAACGATGATAATTCTGATGGAGATGACACTCCTTTTCACAAAGCAGGGCTGGTAGCTACAGGTGATCCTGTAACAGATACTATCAGAGAATCTACAGATCCTGATGATCAAGACGCTGCTCTTCTCCAAGCATTAAACAATAGAAACTTGGCTGAAATTGCTGATGGTGAAGGTGTGCAATCCTACACACTTCGACTCATTTTCGATCAAGGGATTAACGATGATAATAATGGCAATGATGATGCTCCTGAGATTGTTCTTTTTGAGCGAGGCATAAACGACGATGCTATTGAGATCAAATTAATTACAGGGGGTACATTTGAGGCTCCAATTTTTTCAGGATCAACGTTTAGTGAAGCAAGTAGCAATTACGACGATACAGGTCTTAACTTAAACACTGATGAAATTGGTAGTGCTCAGAACTTGGGCGTAATCGGTCTTGATCTTAGCCAAGATTTTGGTTTAACTAATGGAGACCCAGTATTCGGGGTTGAAATCACCTCAAACAATGGTGGTGCTGATATCAATAGCGCGCTTTTAGCGTCCCAAGATCCGAGTCGGTTTGTGGATCCGCCTTCGAGCCTAACCACACCAGTTCCCTTTGAAGCAGAAGGAAGCATGGGGTTAGTGGCACTAGGGGGTTATATTTTCTATCGCTATCGTAAAAACCGCAAACAAACCTAATGTTACAACAAAAGCATAAGTGAAGTTCTCCAACTTGGCTTCGCTAAAGTTCCTTGCTTCATCCCCCATCTACTTCGTTGAGATGGGGGAATTTTTGCTAGTGTTTGTTAAAAAGTCTTCTCTAAGTATGGCTCGATTTTCTCAATCTTCGATTTGGCAAACGGAAATTCTTAACCTATTGCGAGGTGCGTCTGGAGGCTTTCTCTTTGGCTTACCCTTACTCTACACCGTTGAAGTTTGGTGGATTGGATCTAGTACCACCCCAGCTTGGATGCTACTGGCGCTAGGCATTACCTTTGTGGTGGTTTATTTACTCAATCAAAGCGAGGGCTTTCGCAGTTCTCTGGATATTCAACCCATTGATGCTCTCATGGAAACAGTAGAATCGATGAGTATTGGCATTGTTTGCGCGTTATTTTCATTACTTCTCTTGTGTCGGATTACACTGGATACTCCCCTGAATGAAGCGTTAGGGAAGTTAGTATTTGAATGTATTCCCTTTGCTATTGGCGTTGCTTTAGCCCGTTCGACCCTGCGCGGCGATCGCGCACCCCGCACAGTGAACAAGGCTCGTTCTCGCCCGCAAAACAGCATTTTCCAAGCTCTCCTTGCGGATTTAGATGCGACCCTCATTGGTTCCCTGATTATTGCCTTTAGTATCGCCCCCACGGAAGAAGTTTCTCTCCTCTCGGCTTCCATTTCTCCCCTATGGTTAATCTTGATTATTCTCTCTTCTCTAATTATTTCTTACTGTATTGTCTTTGTTGCAGGGTTAACCAACCAGAAAGAACGTCGCCAACAACAAGGATTCTTACAACGCCCTCTCAATGAAACCTTAATTTGTTATCTGGTATGTCTGTTGGCTTCAGCACTGATGTTATGGTTTTTCCAGCAACTGAGTTGGAATGACCCTTGGCAAGAATGGCTAAGTGATACCCTGATTTTAGGATTGCCAGCAACCATTGGTGGCGCAGCTGGTCGATTAGTAATATGAACCAAGTACAAGATCAATCTCAAGGCAATGCAGCCTCCAATCCTTCCCAAAAGCGAAATTGTGCAGAATGGATTACTTTTTTGATTAGCAGTTGTATTCTTTTGGCATTGATTGGGTTAATTTTTTATGACTGGCTTTTGAGTCAACAGTCTCCCCCAGTTTTGCAAGTGAAAACCGAATCCGTGGTAGAAATTCGAGAAGGACAGTTTTATCAGCCTTTTGTTTTGGAAAATGTTGGGGGAAGTTTTGCTGAATCAGTACAAGTGATTGCTTCGTTGACCATTCATCCCCCTGACGATTTAGAGGTGGGAGAACAAGAAATTTCGTTTCTTGCTGCTGGAGAAAAGAAAAGCGGTTATTTTGTCTTCACCCACGATCCTCGCGAAGGGGAATTAAATGTGAGAGTCGCCAGCTATCGTTAATCCCTTCTCTAATGAGTAATAACCAAGAACAAATATGATATGATTTTTGGGAAGTATGTCCACTGGTTGGTCAGCAGCCCTTAGCAAAGCTGCAAGGTTAATGTCAGAGATGGGAAGCCGTGAAAAATGAGTAATATCAGAGTCATTTTAATTGAAGATCATGATTTGACTCGCGTTGGCATTCGGACTGCGCTGGAACAACGGGGTGAAGTCACATTTTTAGGGGAAGCGGTTAATGCAAAAGAAGGCTTGGCACTCATTAAGGAGAAACAGCCAGATGTCGCGATCGTTGATATTGGGTTACCCGATATGGATGGCATTGAGTTAACCACTCAATTTAAGCAAGCCCAAACGGAAAATGAAGCCCTCAAAGATATCAAACTTTTAATTCTGACATTGCAAGATAGTGAAGAGTATGTGTTAGCTGCGTTTGCTGCGGGTGCTGATTCTTACTGCATGAAGGATATCAGTTTCGACTTACTCTTAGAAGCCCTGCGAGTGACGAAAGAAGGAAGCTCTTGGATTGATCCCGCGATCGCGCGCGTTGTGATTTCCCAAGCGAAAACCATTTCTTCCCACGAAGAAGAGGAAAAAACCCGACAAATCAATGCTGCTGAACCGGAATATGAGCAACTGGTTGAAGCCTATCCTCTAACAGAACGGGAGTTAGAAGTGCTGCAACTGATTGTAGAAGGGGCAAGTAATGCAGAAATTGCCGAAAAACTCTATATTACGGTGGGAACGGTTAAGACTCACGTTCGCAATATCTTAAATAAACTTTGCGCTGATGATCGAACTCAAGCTGCGGTTCGCGCTTTACGTTCCGGCTTAGTGGGATAATTCAGAATTCATAATGGACGATTGACAATTGATACCAGTCAGGGAAAAAAACTTAGAACAATTAAAAGAAACATTACTGCATTTGTTAGCAACTGATGCCTATCAAGAAGGAGACTTTACCCTTTCTTCTGGGCAGAAAAGTTCTTATTACGTCAATGGCAAACCGGTTTCTTTGAGTGCAGAAGGAGCATTTACCATTGGACATTTGTTTCTCTCAGTCTTACCCCCAAATACACAAGCCGTTGCGGGCTTAACCCTAGGTGCTGATCCGTTAGTCAGTGCGGTAACAGTGGTATCAGCTTATGAAAATCGTCCTTTATCTGGCATTATTGTCCGCAAAAAGCCAAAAGGGCATGGCACAAATGCTTATCTGGAAGGAAAACCCCTCCCTCCCCAGGGGAAGGTTGTGGTTTTAGAAGATGTGGTCACCACTGGTCAATCAGCGTTATTTGCCGTGGAACAACTGCAAGCTGCGGGGTATGAGGTGAGTCAGATTTTAGCGATTATTGACCGTGAGCAAGGGGGAAAAGAACTCTACGAAAAACAAGGAATTCCTTTTCAAGCACTCTTCTCGATTCGGGAGGTGCAGGCTTATGCCCAAAACCTTGATCAGTGACCAGTTATCAGTGGATAGTAAAGAAAAAGAAAAACTACCCACTAACAAATGACCAATAACTAATGACCCGTTACCAAAGAACAAAGAACAAAAATTTAGAATGCATCTTACGAGAGTGAAAACTGCTATGGTTACTGATTAAGTGTATTTAGACACATCCTCTTCACACTCATCAGCAAGGAAGGATAGTGCGCGGAAACGGAGTCCCACTAATTGTTCATAGAGGGGATTTAGTTTGCATAAGGGAGGGATGTGAACGAGTTTATGCCCAAAGAGTTTAATATCCCGTTCAAATGGACATTGGGAAGGAACTAATTTACAGATAAATCTTGCTACACGCGGATCATCGACTTCCATACCATCCAGCCAATCGCGCACGGGCTTCAAGATATCAGAATGAGGATGACTGGGGTTATCTTGCTGTGGATCTTGAGTAATGGAAATACTTGCCCCAGATTCTTCCGACTCGCGGTTGTAGAGGGTATGTTCTAGGGTTTTAAGGGCTTCCACTTCTAGATCAAGGGCTTTACAGAACGAGTTTAACAAGTCGGCTTCGGGGCGAGAGTAAACCCCATCCGCGACAGCAACCATAACGGCGGTACGCAGGAAATTTTCTGCAACTTTTTTATCTTTCCCAAGGGTTGCTGCTAGTTCTTCGGGGCTAATTAAATCAATTTTATTGAGTTCGAGATCAGGAGTTAATTCTTCCTTGGTAATTTTGGTGATGAGATGTTTTTCCTCGATGTCAAAGTCTCCGTCTGCCCATGCGACAGTGAGCAAACCACGAATCCAGGCAGAGGCTTCTTGATCGGATTTAGGGTGGGAAATTTGAGTAAAGCTAGTCATAACAAGTCTGTTCAAACGAATTTGATACTGCTATTGTTGGGATGAGGCGAGTAAGTAATTATTAC
>JAVLCL010000003.1:0-14958 GCA_031580825.1 Halothece sp. Uz-M2-17 | reverse complement strand
CCTGTCGTCCTAATAGAGAGTTTAGTTCCTATCGCTTTGGGATCAGAGTATAGTATTACAAAAGATTGACTTCTTCATCTTTCTTATCTTAACTTCATGATTGTTAACATTTCATGATCCGATAGATGGAATCTAAAACACTCACTTATCTCCCTAATTAATTATATAAGTAAAAAGTTGATAAAAGAGCAAGCAAAACCCCCCCACCTTTTTAAGTAAAAGAGATTGAGGGGGTGAGGATTCGCGAAAACGCGCTTAGATGTTAAAGATGTGGAAGTAAATTCCTGCCACAATAATGTTACCGGCGAGTAGGATTAACGCCCAAATCGCGCGAAACCGATAGGGAGGTTGACCGGATTGAGGCACTGGCATTTTATTAGCAGATGTTTTAGCCATAATGTTGTCTTCCTTATTTTTAAATGGGGTCAAATGAGAAAATTAATCAGCTTCTCCAGCGTGATAGGAACTGCGCACAAGGGGACCGGATCGAACATGACCAAATCCCATTTCTTGCGCGATCGCGCCGAGACGATCAAATTCCTCTGGTGTCCAATATTTTTGCACAGGGCGGTGTTCTAGGGAAGGGCGCATATATTGCCCAATGGTCACGCGATCGCAGTTGATCGCGCGTAAGTCTTGCAGGGTCTCAATAACTTCTTCTTCGGTCTCCCCATGCCCCAACATTAGCCCTGATTTGGTGGGAATCGTCGGGTCAATTTCTTTTACAATTTTTAACACTTCGAGGGAGCGGTCATATTTTGCCCCCCGACGCACAGGTCCTTGTAAGCGAGGGACGGTTTCAACGTTGTGATTATAACAAGCAGGGTTTGCTGCGACCACCGTTGCCACGCGATCGCGCTGTTTTAATTCTGAATCTTTTCCGCCCCAAAAATCAGGCGTTAACACTTCAATTCCGGTTTCAGGGGAGCGTTCTCGAATCGCATCCATGGTCTTCACAAACCAACTCGCGCCCCCATCTTCGAGATCATCTCGTGCCACTGAAGTTAATACGGCATATTTCAGACCTAATGCTTCCACGGCTTCCGCAACTTTTTGCGGTTCTTCTGGGTCAAGGATCATCGGCGCATGACCTTTATCTACTTGACAAAATGCACAAGCTCTGGTACAGGTTGCCCCCATCAAAAGGAAGGTTGCGGTTTTGTTACTATAACATTCTCCTCGGTTCGGACAACGCCCTTCTTCGCAGATGGTGTGAATATCGCGCTGTTTTACCACCTGCTGTACGGTTGAGATCTCACTGGCATTCCCAATGGGGCGTTTTAACCAAGACGGTAGCGCCGTAATTTCTTCCCGCCATTGTTGTCTTGTTTGAGAGTTCGTTTGAGGAGTTTTTACCATCTGATTACTTCTTGCTGAACGTTTTCGGAGAAGAAATCGCTTCTCACGACTGTCAAAACGCTATTTTTGCTAACTTTTATACAACTTTCCGTTTTATTCTAACGTCTTTCAGGAGTTATCTTGGTTGCTGATTGGGCTGATGCACTGAAAAAATATCCCAAGTATAGGTTAATAAAGCCCAACAGCCGTGAGGGATTTGCTTAAGTTATGCTATATACTAACCAAACTGACAACTGAGTGGTTAGGCACCAATTAATGCGCTTCTATTTAACTCTTTGCTGAATTAATTTTTCAATCTCTTCAACATCAGACTTAGACTGCGGTAAACCAAATGTTTCTGGAGAGGCTTCGGCTGTAAAGCGGTCAACAAAGGCATGAAAAGCATTTTGATCATTGGGATGAGCAATAACATAGGCTCGCAGTTCCGATTTACTCATCTTTTTGAAGTCATCTTGGCTCACAGAAACCTCCAACGACCATTACGGTAAATTTCTATTTCTATATTATCACCAGCCAAAATAAATACATTTCCTGTTCTTTCATCAAGCCGAACTATGAAAATAGGCATAAAGGAATTTGTGAGTGATTGGCATAGGGTTATGGACATAATACCCTGATCAGCAGTTGGCATTGATCCCCTCTTTGATTGAATACTCTCCTGTTCAGATTACTGTATTTTCCGCACAATATTTTTAAAGATGATGGAGTTTAAACACATCAGTCAGTGTGGGGCAATATGGAGTTAAGCCGAAAGTTTCGGGGTTGACTGGGTTTTCATGACTAAAATGCCGGTATTTCAAACAAAAGCGATCCCATTTCGCCATTTCAATCCGAAAGAGAATAATTAGAAAATTTGCTAAAGTAATTGATAGTGGAATCCGAAAATAAATCGGTTTATTTAAGTACGAACATAGACTTTCAATCAGTTGATTAGCAGTTACTTTTGGACTGCCTAAAACGAATTCTCTGATGTTTTGATCGGATGAGGGGTGATGAATTAAATAATGAACTGTGGTGGCAATATCTTGGGCGTGGATAAAATGAAAACTGCCATCTGCTTTTAACCAACGAGCTAAATTTGCCCATTTTGAAACTTCTGGAAGTCCAGCAGAAATATGAGAATAGGGTTTATTTTCATCGCCTCCTAACACTAAAGTCGGGAAAACAATACTTAATTTAGAAGCAAGGGGATGTTGTTTAATTTTAAAATAACACTGATATTTCGAGCGAATATATTCAGTTCCCACTTCTCCAGCCGGTTTTAAGGGTTGATGATGATAATCGAGAATACTAGCAGTAGAAAAATAAATAACTTGCTGACAAATATCAGGATTTAATAAATCTAAAAGGTCAAGGGTGCGATCCACATTAATCCGAAACGTTTCTGCTTCTCCGCCCCAAATGGTTGCTGCTAAAATGGCGACATCAATAGTTTTTAATACGTCTTCAAACTGGTGAATTGCTTCTAAATCGCCTTTTAAAATATGAATGCGCGATCGCGCTTCTGAATTAAACTGAACTTTAGCAGGATTTCGGACTAAGAAAAATAATTCGTGGTTCGTATTATTAATTAAATTTTCAGCAAGATAATGACCAATGCAGCCACTTCCACCCGTGATAAAAATTCGCATTCTGAATTCGCATTCTGACTTTTCAATAGTAACGCATTATCAAAAGGGTGAGAAAAACTCACCCATCCAACTTAATTTTAAATGAATGGCTATCCTTGTTTTGCCACTTCAAAGAAATGTCTGACATTATCTTCGGGTGTTCCCGGTAAAACCCCATGACCTAAATTAAGGATATGTCCGCGATTTTCCCCTTTGCGAAGGGTATCTAAAACGCGATCGCGAATCAAATCTTGCGACCCAAATAAGACACCCGGATCAATATTGCCTTGAACTTTTGTCTCTTGTCCAATCCGTTGTCTGGCTTCAGCCAAGTCAACCGTCCAGTCTAGGCTAATGATATCAAAGCCCGTTTTTGCCATCCGCTCTAAAACACCAGCACTTCCGCTAATATAGAGAATTAAAGGCGTATCGGGGTGGGTTTGTTTAACCGCTTCTACCACTTGTTTTTGATAGGGTAGGGCAAAGATTTCGTAATCTTGAGGAGAGAGTTGACCCGCCCAAGAATCGAACATTTGCACGACTTGTGCGCCACAGTCAATTTGATAACGGACATACCGCGCGATCGAGTCTGCAACTTTGCTTAAAAATTGATGCAATAATTGCGGTTCTTTAAATGCCATCCCTTTAATGTTGGCATAATTTTTGGATGTTCTCCCTTCAATGGCGTAAGCGCCTAATGTCCAGGGTGCGCCGACAAAGCCTAAAACGGTGGATTGATTCCCTACTTCTTCTCGTAATGACTTGAGAATGGTTTTAATAAATGGAAGTGATTCTTCTGGATCTAGGGGACGCATTTGATCCACTTGTTCTTGCGTCCGAATCGGCGGATCAATCACGGGACCTTTGCTTTCTACAATATCAAAGTCAATGCCCATTCCCGGTAATGGCGTGAGAATATCAGAAAAGAGAATCACACCATCGGGTTGAAACGCGCGCCAAGGTTGTAGGGAGATTTCAATGGCGAGGTCTGGATTTTCGGATCGTTCGCGGAAACTGGGGTATTTTTCTCTTAAATCGCGGTATTCTTTCATGTATCGTCCCGCTTGACGCATCATCCACACGGGTGGACGTGATACACTTTCTCCACGGGCAACTTTTAATAAAGAAGGAAGTTCACTCTGACTTGCCATAGATGATATTATCTGAAATTTTTTAACGCATCCGTTAGCTTATCATTTTGTTTTTGGGATTGGTGAGAACGTCCTGAAAAATGCAAAAATCTGATATGTTATTGGTCATTCGTCATTGGTCATCTGTCATTAGTCATTAGTTAACTGCAAGAGAAGCAGTCGCAATGTCTGTCTCACTAAAGGATTGTTCTTCAGGATCAGGTTACTGAATATGATTTTAATCATTCGTCAAACCGCGACACCTGAACAAATTGAAGAAATGTCATTACCCTATGATGGATTAATGATTAAATTAGCAGTTGATGTGTCAAATGAAATTTTAGCAGGTGGTGGTGAACTCCATGCTGATTGTGAACAGGTGCTATTAAAAGCAGGAAGTCGCCAAGAAGACATTTGGGGGGCTGATTGGTATCCTGAAGTAAAACGAGTGGGTTTTGAATCTTTGATTAATATCCGTCCTCGCCAACAAAATAGAAGCATGGAAATACAAAATCCTGAGTTGCGGGAAAGAATTGATACAATTGTCAGACAGCTAATGGAGATAGAATAATGGAACGTCAAGCACTATACGACCGTTTTATCACATTAACTTGGCAAGAGCAGCTAGGAAATATTGCTTCTACATTAGGAACAATTTCTAAACAAGTTAACAGTCCTGAACAAGATAAATTAACAAAATTTTTATTAAGAGAAGGAGCGTTGATGATTGAATGGTGTGCTAGTAATGTTCCTGCTGAATATCATCTAGAATTGGCAGGATTACAAAAAGAATTATTAGCATGGAAAGACTTTTTTCCTGAAACAAATGCAAGACAGCTTCTTGCTTTACATACGTCTAATCAGCGCGATCGACTTTTAGAAATGTCTGGATTGTTAGCAAAAGAAGAAAACTTCGCAGAAGCCTAAACGATTCAGTTATTATAGTTGAAAACTAATAATATTCATTGATTGAACCTTGTCAGAATCTTTAATTCAAGCGGTTGAAAAAGCCAATTCCTCAGAAGAGTTAGTGAAAGCGGTATGGGCGTTGAGTCGCAGTCAATCAGAAGCTGCAATTCCCATGCTGATTAAAGTGTTAGGATTTAATAATCCTGGTGCGGCGATCGCTGCGATAGAAGGATTAGTCCAATTAGGGGATGTCGCGGTTCCCACTCTCATTCGCGACTTAGATGGCTATGATTATGGGGCAAGGGCGTGGGCAATTCGAGCGTTATCACGGATTGCAAACCCAGAAGCCTTAGAGATTTTATTGGATGCAGCCACCAGTGATTTTTCCCTTAGTGTGCGTCGGGGGGCTGCGAAAGGGTTAGGAGAGTTGCGCTGGGATGTCTTGCCTTCAGATGCCAGAGAAACGGCGCAGAGAAAGGTTTTGGAGACATTAAAGACTGTTGCCACGGATGAGGAATGGATTGTTCGCTATGCTGCCATTGTGGGGCTAGAGTCACTGGCGAAACAGGTGTTTACAGCGGAGATTCAGGACTATTTAAAGCAACGACAGGAAGCAGAATCGGATTTAACCGCGCGATCGCGCACTCAATTGGCTTTACAAAATCTCTAAAGTTATCGCTTAATTTCATGGGGAATTTCGGCACCAGCAAAGACTGTTTTAATTCCCCTTCTGGATTATAAAACGTTATTTTTCCATCTTGATTACAGAGCCAGACTTCCATCGCCCCCACTTGAAAATACAGTTTTTTCTTAACATCAATTTCTGCAACGTATTGCCATCCGATTTCACTTCAATACAAAGTTCGGGTGCAATTGATGCAGAAATGTCATTTTCAATTTCTTGAAACCGTTCATCAGAACACCAGACGACATCAGCGACTTTTACGCCATCTACTGTATTAATCGCGCATTCCGGTATTATTTCTCCTGTGTTCAAGAAAGATTTTAATAACCGTTGTAATCTTCCTTGATAAAAAGAATGTTTGATTTTAACCGGACTCATCACAATTTGACCCCATTGATTAAGCTCAATTTTGAAGGGTAAATTTTGCAGTTGCTGATTTGCACAAACCTCTTCCCATTTCATGCCAAAACCTCCGTTATTGAAGCAAGGCTAAAGGCAGATTAGCATATTTTTTCATTGTAAATTGCATGATGCAATAAAGTAAATAGATTAATGCATTAAACACATGACTGATCAGTCTTTGTAACAAGAGATACGAATTTAAGATTTTTTCATCCTTAAAGTAGAAACAACGAAATGATTAAATTTTGAATTAAATCAAGCTAAAAAAAAGTTGTGATTTGTTCTAAAAACGGGTGATAAAATAATGAATATTCTTTCCTTTCAAGGTCGAAATCGAATCCTCCATCTCACTTGGTTTGCTTTCTTTTTAACGTTTGTAGTCTGGTTTAACTTTGCCCCTTTAGCCACTACGATTAAAGAGGATTTAGGGTTAAGTATTGACCAAATTAAAACGATCGCGATTTGTAATGTGGCGCTAACCGTTCCCGCTCGGGTGATTATTGGAATGTTGCTCGATCGTTTTGGTCCAAAAGCAACCTTTTCAGTTCTCTTAATGTATTCAGCAATTCCTTGTCTCTTATTTGCAAGTGCCAATGACTTCAACACCCTTGTGATTAGCCGTCTTTTATTAGGAATTGTCGGTGCAGGGTTTGTCATTGGCATCCGCATGGTTTCGGAATGGTTTCCCCCTAAAGAAATTGGCGTTGCAGAAGGCATTTATGGCGGTTGGGGGAACTTTGGTTCTGCTGCTTCGGCGTTTACTCTTCCTTCCGTTGCCTTAGCCTTATCCTTTATTTCTGGGGGAAGTTCTAACTGGCGATTAGCCATTGCTTTAACAGGAATTGCTGCTGCGGTTTATGGGGTTATTTATTTTTTCAGTGTTGAAGATACCCCTCCTGGCAAAGTGTATCAACGTCCCGAACGTCACGGTGGAATGGAAGTTACTAGCAAGCGAGATTTTTGGTTTTTACTATTAATGAATCTTCCGATTTTAGGGGTTTTAGCGTTACTCGCTTGGCGTTTAAAAGGGGTTGGATTTCTTAACCAAGGACAACTATTATTAGTTTGGTTAGTCTTACTGGGACTCTATGCATTTCAGGCTTATAACGCATGGCAAGCGAACAAAAGTCTGATGACTGGGAAAAAGCGTTACCCTGCTGAAGATCGGTATAACTTTAGTCAAGTTGCCATTTTAGAACTGACTTACGTTACCAATTTCGGATCAGAGTTAGCTGTGGTTTCCATGTTACCCGCTTTCTTTGAATTGACTTTTAATTTGAACCCAGCGCAAGCAGGAATGATTGCTTCTAGTTATGCGTTTATGAACCTCATGTCTCGTCCCAGTGGCGGTTTAATTTCTGACAAAATGGGATCGCGGAAATGGACAATGGCAATTTTATTAGGAGGAATGGGAATTGGTTATCTCATGATGGGAACCGTTAATAATAGCTGGTTTCTTCCCCTTGCGATTGTTTTAACCATGGCGTGTTCTTTCTTTGTCCAAGCAGCAGAAGGATCGACTTATGCCATTGTTCCCTTAATTAAACGGCGTGTCACGGGACAAATTGCTGGGAATGTTGGGGCATATGGCAACGTGGGCGCAGTTTGTTACCTCACTCTTTATAGTTTACTCCCAGCAGGTGCTGCTGCGGATCGGACTTTCTTCCAAGTGTTAGGCATTGCCGGCTTAATTGTTGCCTTTCTCTGTGCTTTCTTCTTAAAAGAACCGAAAGGATCCTTTGCCGAGTTCCATGAAGGAGAAGAAGCAGAGTTGGAACCGATTCCAGAACCAGTCATTAATGATTCAAAATCCGATTGGTAATGTTTTATATATACCGTTTTTCTCATTGGTTTTCTGTTGATTTTCCAAGCATCCAATAACTAATGAACCAAGAACAAATGACACAAAAAACTCTTTGTCCTTACTGTGGTGTTGGCTGTGGTTTGGAAGTCTTGCCCCCAGCGCAACCCAGAAAAGCGGTTAACCGTGATAGTGAAGGCAATCCCATCTGGCAAGTGCGCGGCGATCGCGCCCATCCTTCCAGTAAAGGCATGGTCTGTGTGAAGGGGGCAACGATTACTGAAGCCACAGCAAAAAATCGCCTGAAATATCCCTTGCTGCGAGACTCCCTCGATGAACCTTTCCGTCGTGTCAGTTGGGAGGAAGCCTTTAATCGCATTGTCCAAGAAATCAAAACGGTACAGGTCACTCATGGCAATGATGGGATTTGTATGTATGGATCCGGACAACTGCAAACCGAAGACTATTACATTGCGCAAAAACTTCTCAAAGGGTGTTTAGGAACCAATAATTTTGATGCCAACTCTCGCTTGTGTATGTCATCTGCTGTAGCGGGTTATATGCAGAGTTTTGGCTCTGATGGTCCTCCTTGTTGTTACGATGACTTGGAACAAACGGATTGTGCGTTTCTCATTGGAACCAATACTGCTGATTGTCATCCAATTGTGTTTAATCGTCTGCGGAAATATCACAAACGCAATCGTAATGTAAAAATGGTTGTGGTTGATCCTCGTAAGACAAAAACCGCCGAAGCTGCAGATCTCCATTTGGCGATTAAACCCGGAACCGATATTGATCTCCTCAATGGCATTGCTTATTTATTAATGAAATGGGAAAAAATTGAAACCATTTTCATTGATGAATGTACGAAAGGGTTTCCGGATTATACGGAGGTGATTCGTCATTATCCGCCGGAAGTGGTGGCGGAAAAATGTGGAATTACGATTGCGGAATTAGAGCAAGCAGCCCGTTATTGGGGAGACTGTCAACGCGTGTTATCGCTGTGGTCAATGGGGATGAATCAATCTTCAGAAGGAACCGCTAAAGTCCGCACCTTGATTAATTTACACTTAATGACGGCTAATATTGGCAAACCGGGCGCGGGACCATTTTCTCTCACCGGACAACCGAATGCCATGGGGGGACGAGAAGCGGGGGGACTCGCTCATATTCTTCCTGGTTATAGAGTCGTCAAAAATCCCGACCATCGTGCTGATGTAGAAAAGGCATGGAAACTCCCAGAAGGAAGCATTAACCCCACTCCTGGACGGGATGCCTGGGAGATGATTCGCGGGTTAGAAAGGGGAGACGTGGGTTTATTTTGGGTGGCTGCAACCAATCCGGCGGTGAGTATGCCCGATATTGAACGGACGAAAAAGGCTTTATTAAAATCACGGTTTACGGTTTATCAAGATGCCTATTACCCCACGGAAACCGCAGCCTATGCCCATTTACTGTTACCCGCAGCGCAATGGGGAGAAAAAACCGGGGTGATGACCAATTCGGAACGGGTGGTCACTCTCTGTCCTGCCTTTCAAGATCCGGTGGGAGAAGCGAAAGCCGACTGGGAAATTTTTGCAGAAGTTGGGCAACGCTTAGGGTTTACAGAACAATTTGCATTTGCAAGTTCGGCGGATGTTTATGAAGAGTTTTCCCAATTAACGCGCGATCGCGTTTGCGATCTTACCGGAATCTCTCACCAACGACTACAAGCAGAAGGTCCCATCCAATGGCCCTGTCCGGATACGGAAAAAGAAACAATCCAATCTGGCAAACGTCTCTATACGAACTTTCAGTTTCCCACAGCGGATGGACGCGCCAACTTTGCTGCGTTTCATTCTAACGGACTTGCCGAACCCGAAGATGAAAATTATCCCTACATTTTGACAACGGGACGCTTATATGGTCATTGGCACACCCAAACTCGCACTGGACATATTCCCAAAATTAATAAAATGCACCCTTATCCCGAATTAGAAATTCATCCTCGGGATGCGAAACAAATCGGGGTAGAAGAAGGTTGGGTCGAAGCGCGATCGCGCCGAGGAAAAGCCCAATTCCGCGTTAAAATTACAAAAGCCATTGCACCCGGAACCGTCTTTATTCCTATGCACTGGGGCGCGTTATGGGCAGACAATGCCGAAGCCAACGCCCTAACCCATCCTGAATCTTGTCCCTTTTCTAAACAACCGGAACTTAAAGCCTGTGCTGTGCAACTGGTTCCAATTTCGGAAACAGCAGAGGAAAAAGTAACAGAAGCTCAATTGGAAACACTTTCTTCTCTTTAAACGCCTCAACCCCCATAAATGACAGCATCGGGAATTTCATAACGTTCCTCTCCCACGCGAATGAAATTAAGATCACTCTCACGCTCGGCTTTAAATTCTCCATAACCGTCAGCCTGACTGGTATCGGCACTATTGGCTTGACCGTCAACAAAGAAAATGGCTCGCGTTTGACCATCTGGCTTGGTAATCACCACTGTTGCTGTCCCATTCCCCTCTCGTGAGACACCAAAATCACACACTGTCATCGGTTGACCCATATATTGTGCACAAGGAATCTGTCCTGTCGCATCAAACTCTCCTCCACCGGCTCGGGTAGCGTCATCGGAAGAAACAGCACTTTCATCGGGACTAGAGAGGGTTTCACTATCAGTAATAATCATTTCTAGACGGTAGTTTGCCATCTCATCTCGGCGTGCTGCACTCCGCATCAGATAGACTCGGATTTTGTAGTCGCCACTTGCAGGGAGGATGCCTTCATACTGATTTCCTTGGGTGGAGCCAATGAATATAGCTGCTTCATTTTCACCGGGAGCCAAGATATTGAAATAATTGCTTGTATTGTCAGTTGCCATACTGACGTTCATATACTGCCCTTCACTGGCTCGAATAATGTAATCGACTGATTCATAGCCAGTCATTGAATTTTCAACAACAGCACTGCTTGCACCGGGTTCAAACTGAATGCGCTCAGTACGAGTCTCATTTTGAGCAACCGTGATTGTCGGAGTAATAACAACAAGGGCTGTGATGACAAGAGGAACATGAAACGTTGAATAATTCATGAATTGATTTCCTTAATCTTTGACTAAAAAGCAAATTAACAAATTATTTTTAAATATAAGCGGGTTATTTTTTAATAGCAACTCTCTTCAATTGCCGATTGATCCGAGTAATTGAGTTAATAATTTTATACTTCATTGATCACATCATAAGATCTATAAAATAATAAAAATAAAGCTAGACAAAACACTTTGACGATGAGAAAATTAAAAGAAATTTCTGTAATCTCTACAACAGATGATAAATTGGGACAACATTAAATCCATTCTTGCTGTAATCCCTCTATCAGGATGGTTAACTCTAATATCACTGCCAGTTCAAGCCGAAATTGTATCTAGTAATGACGTGCAAACTTTTGCTCCAGAGAAAGAAACAGTTATAACCGGAAAATTAAATCAAAATAGCGAGAGCAACGATAACGGCAACTACTATAATATTCATTTATTTTCAGGAAGTGCGGGACAAGAAATAACGATTGATTTAATCAGTCCAGACTTTGATGCCATTTTAGGATTAGTGGATGAGCAAGGCAATTTAATTACAAGAAATAATAATGGCGGTGACGGAAATAATGCCAGAATCAGTATTGCTTTGCCCAAAACAGGAACATTTATTATCCTTGCTATGGGTGAACCGAACGGGTTGGGAGAATATCAACTGCAATGGCGAACCGCGACCAACACTGAGTTAAAACTGGGTGCAGCTGATCGATTGAATCAACAAGCAAGAGAATGGTATGAACAAGGGAAATATCAGCAAGCGATTACCTTCGCCCAGCAAGCCTTAAAAATTAGAGAAGCATTACTTCCTGCTGATGATCCCAATCTTGGAATTAGTCTGAATAATTTGGGGTTATTTTATAGTCGCCAAGGAGAATATACAGAAGCTGAACCCCTGTATCAACGAGCTTTAAAGATTTATCGCCAAGCCTTTGTTGGTCATCATCCTGATCTTGCAACCACGCTCAATAACTTAGCGTTACTCTACCAATCGCAAGGGAAATATGATGAAGCTCAGCCCTTGTATCATGAAGCCTTAGAGATGAGACAAGCTCTTTTTGATGGCGATCATCCTGATATTGCTGATAGTCTCAACAATTTAGCCGAATTTTTTGCCTTACAAGGGAAGGATCAAAAAGCGCGATCGCTGCATCAATCGGCTTTAGCAATGTATCGTCGCTTATTTCCGGGAGAGCATCCACGAGTTGCCCTCAGTCTGAATAACACGGCTTTGTTTTATCAGTCACAAGCCCAATATGAGGAAGCAGAATCTCTCTTCCAAGAAGCATTAGCCATGAGGCAACGTCTCTTTTCTGGGGATCATCCTAGTGTTGCGAATAGTCTCAATAACTTAGCGGATCTTTATCGTTCGCAAGGCAAGTATAGTCAAGCAGAACCGCTGTTTCAAGACTCTCTTGAGATGTATCAACGTCTCTTTTCTGGGGATCATCCTCTAGTTGCCAATAGTTTCAATAATCTTGGAGAACTTTATCGTTTACAGGGGCGATACAGAGAAGCCAAACCTTTCTATGAAAAAGCACTTGCCATGAGAAAGCGTCTTTTCCCTGGCGATCATCTGAGAGTTGCAACAACGCTCAATAATTTGGGTTTGTTGCATTTATCCCAAAACGAGTATCCACTAGCGGAGAAATATTTCCAAGATTCCCTTGCAATGCACCAACGATTGTTTACGGGTGATCATGTGCGAGTTGCGCTCAGTTTGAATAATTTAGCGGTTCTCTATCGCTCTCAAGGGCGATATACAGCAGCAGAACCCCTTTATCAAGAGGCGTTAGCGATGAGAAAACGATTGTTTCCTGAGGATCATCCAGATGTTGCAATTAGTCTGAATAACTTAGCGCTGGTTCACTTTGCTCAACAAGACTATCAAGAAGCAGAATCACTGTTTCAAGCCTCTTTAGGAATCTATGAACGTCTCTTTAAAGATGCTCATCCGCAACTTGCGCTCAGTTTGAATAACTTAGCAGCCCTTTATCTTGTTCAGCAAGACTATGCGCAAGCAATTCACTTTCTCAAACAAGGAACCGATTTGGAAGAAGATTTGCTCACTCGGAATTTAGTCAGCGGTTCAGAACAACAGAAACGAGCTTATTTAAAACTCTTTGAAGGAACAACGAATCGGGCGATTTCCCTCCATTTACAGAATGCCCCCCAGTTTCCAGAAGCAGCAAATCTCGCTTTGACAACTATTTTACGTCGCAAAGGGCGAGTGCTGGATCTGCTGGGCAATTCTCTGCAACAACTGCGAGAGAACCCCACCCCAGAGGTTGCAGCGTTACTGGAGAAATGGTCTGCGGTGCAAAATCAACTGTCTCAACTGGCTTATCGCTCTGATAATAGGGCGGTTATTGCTGAATTAAAAACAGAAGCCACTCACTTAGAAGCAGACTTAATGAATCGTAGTGCAAAGTTTCGTCAGCAAGTGCAACAAGTCACGATTGCTGATGTGCAAGGGGGAATTCCTGAGCAAGGAACACTGTTGGAATTTATTCAATATTCTCCTTATGATGTCAAAACAGATCGTTTTGAAGCTCCTCGTTATGCGGTTTATTTGTTGAGTGCAGACGGTGAAACCCAGTGGGCGGATTTAGGGAGCGCGATCGCGCTTGATGAAACCATTGATCGTTTTTTGACAGTCGTTGATGAAGCCCGCAAGATTCCCCCAGCATTACGGAGTCAAACCTTAGCCAAAACTTATATTCCTGCTGCACAAGCCCTTTATCAGCAAATTCTTGCCCCCATTCATGCTTACTTAAAAGATACGAAACATCTGCTGATTGCACCGGATAGCAACCTTAACCTGATTCCCTTTGCTGCTTTAGTGGATGAGGAAGAAAATTATCTTTTAGAAGAGTATCAGATGACTTACCTCACCTCGGGTCGCGACTTATTGCAGTTTTCCTCTCATCAAGGAGAAGTCAAACCCGCTTTATTACTTGCCAATCCGACTTATGGCAAATCCGGTGCTGGTGTCAGTGAGAGCAACCATACAGCCAATGAACGGTCTGGAGACTTGAGAAATCTGGAATTTGCCCCTTTACTAGGAACTGCCGAAGAAGGGGCAGCGATCGCGCAATTATTTCCGCAAATCCAAACCTTCACCGAAGAAAATGCAACCGAAAATGTTTTAAAATCTGCTGATAGTCCTCAATTTTTACATATTGCCACTCACGGCTTTTTTCTCCCCTCTTTACCCCAACAGTCTCCTCAGAATGCTACACCAGCATTAGAAACCGCTTCTCTATCCTCTCTTGAAAATCCCTTACTGCGCTCTGGATTAGCCCTAGCTGGCTTTAACCGCCGAGAAAGTGGTAGTGAGGATGGCGTTTTAACGGCATTGGAGGTCAGCGGACTCAACTTAAAAAATACAGAATTAGTCGTACTCAGTGCCTGCGAAACCGCGGTTGGTCGCGTCATTGCTGGGGAAGGGGTTTATGGACTGCGACGAGCGTTTACCCTTGCTGGCGCACAAGCTCAACTGATGAGCCTTTGGAAAGTGGCGGATCAAGAAACAAAAAACCTCATGATTGAATACTATCAACGCTTACAACAAGGAGAAGGTCGCGGAGAAGCCTTACGTCAAGTGCAACTGGAAATGTTAGCAGATCCTGCAACCGCCCATCCCTATTTCTGGGCAGCATTTATTCCCATTGGTGATTGGACTGCGATGAGTAATCATGAAAATTAGTGAAAAAAAGTAAAAATCCTTGACTATGTTTTTTCAATTTGAAGCTGACTTTGTTAATAATTTACGCTGTATTCCCATGCAAGTGCGCTATAAGTTAGATACTTGTGGCGTTAAACTGAAATTACATCATTGGCATCAATTTAGCCAAAGTGAAAGAGAAGAATTAGTTCATCAAGCCTGTGAAACTTCAAACCAAATTGAAGCCTATAAACAGCATTTACAACAATTAGTGATTCAATATACAGGAGAACCAGCAAAAGAATTAGAAATTGATCCGCATCCCCCT
>JAVLCL010000306.1:0-4447 GCA_031580825.1 Halothece sp. Uz-M2-17 | reverse complement strand
GGGTGCGGTTGCGATTATCCCAGAAGGGCTGTTCTCTTCCACTCCTTCATCACCATCAGAAGAAGAAGTGTCTCAACAACCAGAAAAACCGGAAGCACCGATTCCACCACCCGAAACGAGAGAAGAACCGCAACCTGAGATTACTCCCGAACAACCTTCAGAACCCGTAGAAGAGAAAGAACCCGAACCAGAATTAACGCCAGAACAAGGTTTAATTGCTGCGATTCAGGAACAAGTTTCAGAAATTACAACTCGTTATGCGGAAGGATTAATTGAGTCGATTGAGGCAAACTTCCGAGATGGGCGTTTGATTATCGCTGTGAGCGATCAATGGTTTGAGTTATCCGATGCGCGTCAGGATGAACTCTCAAAAGAAATGCTTGCGCGATCGCGCCAACTCGACTTTACTCGCCTTGTTCTCACGACCCCCGATGGCAAACTTTTAGCCCGTAGCCCCGTAGTGGGAGAGAAAATGGTCATCCTCCAACGAGATAATCCTTCCTCTCCCGATCATCCGGCTTAGTTTTCTTTCGCAGAAGAGCGACGACGACGGCGACGAACCACCTTTTGCTCTTGAGGAGGTTCTTCTGTCGATACCGACTCGCTTGGTTCAGCTTGTGTTTCCGTGGCGTTTATTTCCTCTGGAGGTTCCGAAACGGTAGAAACTTCCTCAGAACTTGCCTCTGGTTCTACAGTTTCCGTTGCAACCTCTGGAGTGGAGGGTTCAGAGTTAACCATTTCCGCTGTTTCCTCAGTTGTTTTCTCCTCAGCAACATTGTCACCATTAACGGGGGTTTTGGTTTCAATATTGTCCTCTTGACCGTTAGTTTCTAGACCTTTTTCCCCTGGGGCGACTGCATAAACCAGTGTTTTCCGTCGATCCACATCTTCATCTAACCGTACTAACGGGGATAATCCCATCAACGCATACATATCTTGTTCTAAGGGACTCATTTCCACCGCAATTTTTTTCTTCGGTTCTTCTCGTTGCGGCGATCGCGCGCCACCTTTTGTTTTCAGATCCTTCGTGGTGTCTTTGCCATTTTTTTGACTGACCTCAGAATCCTTACTTCCGCCTTTCACCCCATTATTCACTTTTGGCTTCGGACTAGAGTCGGCTTTTGTGGGTGGTTCAATGGTACGGCGACGGCGACGACGGGTCACACTATCTCCACCGGCTTCTTGATAACTGGGATGATTCACTAACTCCAAATCCGAGCTATCTTCCTCTGGAGAATAAGGTGCTGAAGGCGTTGGAGACGCTTCTACCGGTTTTTCCTGAGTCTCTTTGCTCGATACTCTCGGGAGAGAGGGAATTCCCGCTACCGAAACCGCAGCAACTGCTTCTTGTTCCCCCGGTAAATGCACTAAATGACCTAACCCGCCACAAGTGGGACAAGTTTGCCCAAAAATCTCATAAAGGCTTTGTCCTTGGCGTTTACGGGTTAACTCAATCAATCCTAACTCTGAGAGTTGAGAAATCTGAGGACGGGCTTTATCTTTTTTCAGGGATTGTTCAAAATATTCCAGAACCTTCATTTGATCCTGACGGGAGTCCATATCAATAAAGTCAACAATAATCACTCCCCCAATTTTCCGCAGCAATAACTGACGAGCAATTTCTACAGCTGCTTCACAGTTTGTCCACAGTACCGTCTCACGAGACGTTGCTGAGCGAGTAAATGACCCAGAGTTAACATCAATTACCGTAAGAGCTTCTGTTGGCTCAATAATGATATATCCCCCAGAAGGAAGATCCACTCTCGGTTTTAGTGCTTCTCGAATGGCTGCATTAACCCGAAAATACTCTAAAATCGGCTGTCTTTCTCGATGATGATCCACTAAAACGCCATTGGGTAACTTTCCGCCATTCCAACTGGCGAGTTGTTGTTTCACGCGCTTCACACCAATATTCGAGTCAACCACAATCCGGTTCACTTCACTGGTATAGATATCCCGTAACACCCGTTGAATAAAGTCATCATCCCGATTTAACAACGCTGGTGGTCGGGTGGTATTCGCTGCTTGTTGAATCGACTCCCATTGTTGTTTCAGGGCTTCTAAATCCTCAATAATCGCTTCTTCCGGTTGCCCTTCTGCTTCTGTCCGGACTAACAAGCCCATTCCCGCAGGCTTGACTAAGATGGCTAAAGCACGGAGACGACTGCGTTCACTTTCTTTTTTAATCCGTCGGGACAAATTAACGCCTCGTCCATAAGGCATTAGTACGAGATAGCGTCCCGGCAAGCTAATATTCCCTGTCAGTCGGGGACCCTTGTTGCCTGTTGGTTCTTTCATGACCTGAACCAACGCCTTTTGTTGAGGAGTCACTAATTCAGTAATCGCTCCTGCACTGCGCTTTAATCGTAAGGGTCCCAAGTCTGTAACGTGAATGAACCCGTTGCGCTCCGCATCACCAATATTGACAAAAGCTGCATCAATACCTGGAATAACATTTTCGACAACGCCCAGGAAAATATCTCCAATTTGTTGATTTCCTGTAGCAATCACCATCTCCTCAATCAAATTTTCCGAAAAAATTGCGGCAGTGTGGTGTTGCTCTGCAATAATAATTTGTTTTGGCATTCAATTCCCTCAAATGTCTTGCATTATTTTTGATTCATCATTTCTCATTTCCCCGCAACGTCAGCTAAAGCGGGAAGTATCTTTCTTCAGTGCTTCAACGACAGGTTCACACAGAATTCCCTGCTAGTTTATAGCTTGTTACTAATACCAGTAACAAGTCAAGAATTATAAAACCTAGAGAACACTAGGTTAATGGGTGGATTGTAATAATTGTTTCAGCTATTTGTCTAACAAATTAAGTTCTACTATCTCAATTTGAGATATGCCACAAGCGACAACAACAATGGATTTCCTATCGAAGACTCTAGATTAACGTTTTTCCATTATTAATGGATCAACGCAAAGTTGACGGTTCAAAGTTACTATTCTGTTGAATAGCAACCACTTCTTAGGGTAGCAAGCCTCACTCATCTCCCATCACGGATTAAGTGTGGAAACTCCCCTAGAATCCGATAGTGCAGTCTGCTACATCTGGATTGAATCTTCAGTTTGATAGCAGTGCCTAAGTTCCCTGCTATTCTAGCATGAAAGTTTGATGGCTCTTAGTCAACAAACAGGGGAAGTCACAACTCCCCCCGTCTTTGCCTCAATTGATGATCATTTTCTCTAGCCAATCTAGATCACGGTGTCATCAGGAATCGTAGCGTTTTTCAAGATCACGACGATGCCACTACGAATATAGAAGCCTTCATCTTCTCGATTGGCTTCTTCCACTCGATCTTTGTTCATGATTAAAACGTTCTTACCGATGCGGGCGTTTTTATCCACGATCGCGCGACGGATTTTGCTATTTTCTCCGATCCCAATCGGAATCTGATTATTTTGACGACCCCCAGAGGATCTCTCAGCATGAGATTCGTAGTAATCCGCGCCCATAATCATGCTATTTTCAACAGAACACCCCCGTTCAATGCG
Source organism: Halothece sp. Uz-M2-17 (assembly GCA_031580825.1). Taxonomy (GTDB): domain Bacteria; phylum Cyanobacteriota; class Cyanobacteriia; order Cyanobacteriales; family Rubidibacteraceae; genus Halothece. The sequence goes on along the minus strand of JAVLCL010000306.1, from coordinate 946 downwards.
CGTCCGAATCCCTAAGACAGAATTGCTAACCGTGCATTCTTTAAGAATACAGCCTTCGCCAATAATGGATTCGGTGACATCACAATGTAAGAGTTTTGTTGGCGGGAGATAACGAGCACGGGTATAAATCGGTGCATCTTTATCATAGAAACTAAACGGCGGTTCCGGCTGCATTGTTAACGCCAAATTCGCCTTATAGAAGGCTTCAATGGTTCCAATATCTTCCCAATAGCCGTTAAATAAGTAGGCTTGTACACGGTGATCGGGTGCAGCACCCGGAATAATCTCTTTTCCGAAATCGGTTTGTTCGTGGTTCGCCTGTAATAACTTCCCTAAAACTTCTTTTTTGAAAACGTAGATTCCCATCGAAGCAATGTAAGGCATTTGTTGGGCTTGTGCAGCATCTAGCCCTAAGGTGGTGGTATCCACTTTCATTTTGCGGAGGTCATCCCCTTTGGGTTTCTCGCTAAAATCAATAATTCGTCCCGAATCATCAATTTTCATTAACCCAAAACTGGAGGCGCGTTTTTCATCAATGGGAATGACTGATAAGGTAATATCCGCATTAGTTTCTCGGTGATGTTCAATGAACTTCGCGTAGTCCATGCGATAAAGATGATCACCGGATAAGATTAAATATTCATCCACATCCCACTCTTGAAATAGCCAGAGATACTTCCGAACGGCATCTGCTGTTCCTTGGAACCAATTGGGGCTTTGTGGGGTTTGTTGAGCAGCTAAAACTTCCGTAAAGCCATCGGTAAAGCCAGAAAAGTTATAGGTTTGGCTGATGTGACGGTTCAAAGAAGCGGAGTTAAATTGAGTCAACACATAAATTTTCTCTAAGCCTGAGTTAATACAGTTACTGACTGGAATATCAATCAGGCGATATTTGCCAGCGAGGGGAACCGCTGGTTTGGCGCGTAATTTGGTTAAGGGATATAGG
>JAVLCL010000305.1:0-4451 GCA_031580825.1 Halothece sp. Uz-M2-17 | reverse complement strand
CTTTAAACATTTTACTTTTAACCGAAGAAACAGCCAGAGCGGTTGTTTCAAGATGATCTTGTAGTTCTTGAATTGTTTTAAACTGGCGAACAACTTGCATCAGCATTTGGTCAAGTTCATAAGTTTTAAGCAACAACCCATCTGCTTCCTGTTGAACCCTCAGTAGTTCAGAATTGAGAGTATAATACAATAGCATTTTAACTCGCAGGGGATTGGTATATTTCATAATCCGTTGTCTCACTTGAAACGGATTATAATCAAAATTATGCTTTCTAGTTTCGGTTTGTATTTTGGATGAGATAGGTTTCTTAGTACCTGTTCCCTGAGAAGGGGTTACGGTTTGTTTAGAAATATTGACAATTGACTTAAGTTTTTGGAGTTCTATCTCCCCTCCATAGATTTTCGCTAATTCAATTAAAATCGTTTCCGCAACTTTAGAGTAAGTCCCTTGTTTATTTAATCCTTTAACAATTTTCAGTAAATTAATACCAACTCGCTCAAGATTGGGATAATTTTGATGGGTTTCTTCAATTAGCTGTCGTAGGGGATAGTTAGACAAAGTTTCTGGATTATTTTCCCAGCGATGCTTAGTTAACGCAAAAAGCATCTTATGAATGCGCCGAGCATTTTTATCTTTTTCAAAGTTTTGAATAATTTCTGCTAGGTCACGTTCGCTCAAGGAGGAATTCATGAGGATTTCTGATGACTGTGAAGGAAAAGAGCTAACTGATGATTCGTCGGTCACGTCTCCATAAATTTTACTAATTTTTGCCAATAATTTTTTAGCAACGGGATAGTATTTCTCTCGTTTATTTAATCTTTCAACAACTTGATGCAAGCGATTTTTCACTTCTTCAATCGTTTGTTGAGACTGACGTAATTCTGAGATCAGTTCCCCAGTTTGGACTGATAAGAGTTTCCTCCGGTCGTTTTCCCAATAGTTCCTACAGAGCGCAAACAACAGTTTTTTCATCATCATAGAATCATACTGTTGTTCGACATCTTGTGATAGGGGTTGAGAAACCGAGACCATTCGTGATTTCCTCCGAACTGTAATTAAGGGATCAGCGTTGTAGATATACAGGATATCAATACTAGCAAGTCATTTCAGTGTTTGCGAAGGGAAACGAATTAGGGTCAGTTCAGCTTTTTTTAGAGAACTAGAATCACCAATTTCTGACTTTAATCCCCAGTTTACGGTTGGTTAAAATCTAAACCATAATAAGCCATGATATCAGTGTAAACTCTGTAGAAACTGATCAATACTCATAATTTGTTATAAAAATTCATTATTCGAGGAGTGACTCCAATTATAGCAATTTTGAGATGAGTAAGGTGATTTTTCATCTGTCTTGGGAGAGTCGTGTCAGTCATCAACCTTAAACCAAGAATATTAATGTCTTCTATAGAACGTCTCAACATTTACCACTGACTGGCATTGGGCTCAATAGGCGCGGAAAAATAGATCGAGTTGGTTTAAACTGATGCTTGATGAATACGACCATCGGGCATAGTAGCCCCCAATAAATTTAATTGATTTAAGTCAATACTACTTAACTCTGCTCGCAGTAAATTAGCCTGACTCAAGTCAGCATTAAGTAGAGAAGCTCGGACTAGGCTAGCCTCAATCAGTGTTGCTTGTTTTAAATTCGCTTCGTTGAAATTACAACGTTGTAAATCAGCCCCATTCAGACGAGCAAGATGAAGATTCGCCTGTTTGAAGTTGGCTTTCATTAATTTGGCTTCTCGTAGTACAGCTTCTTCCAAATTGGCTTTAATAAAAGAAGCGCCGACTAAACGTGCTCGTTCTAGCACTGCTTTTTTTAAGTTCGTACCATCAAAACAAACTTGATCCACTTGGGCATTACTTAAAAGTGCTTCTTCTAAATTGGCTTCGGTGAGATCGGCTCCTCTTAAATCAACTCCCCGTAAAATGGCATTTTTCAGATTTGCTCCTTGGAGTTTCGCTTGTCTTAAATCAGCATTTTTCAGATTCGCCCCTTGGAGATCAATACGCTGTAAATTTGCTCCTTGTAACTTCACAATTTTACGGCTTTCTTCCCTTAAATTGGCAAAACGCAGACAAGCCCCTGTTAAATTGGCGTGACTCAGATTGGCTTCTCGTAAATCGGCTTCTGAGAGATTGGCATCAACTAGATTGGCACAACTGAGATTAACGCCTCTTAAAACGGCTTTTTGTAAACTTGCTCCGTGTAAATCAGCATTGTAGAGAGAAGATTGTTTAAATCTCGCTTGATTAAGGTTAGCACCGCTTAATTTAATACCAGTTAAATCAGATTCTACAAAGTCGGCTTGAGTGAGATAGGCAAAGGTAAGAATCGTGGCTTGTAACCGGGATTGCTCGACATGAATACCAATCAAATCGGCTCCCCAGAGGTTGGCACCGTTTAAGTCAAGACCTGTAAATTCAGTTGTACCGCTAGCATATTCGGCGAGGAGTGCTTTAACGTCCATTGGGGAGAAAAATCATTGATGATGTAGGAAAATGGTTAAGTGAAGGATGAAAAAGGATATAAATCTCCTAATCTTCCCTAAGGATATAATCATCGCGCTAAGAAATAGCACGGATTGATGGATAGGTTCAAGTGGGAACTGACTGCTTTTCATTGGACTGGCTTGCAATGAAGCAATAATTTCTCATCTTATTATTCCCTATTTTGGTTGTCTATCTTAAATGAGGTTTTTCTGATGACTTATCACAAAATTCTAGTTGCTTTAGATCGTTCTTCTCAATCTGAAGCGGTATTACAACAAGCGATCGCGATCGCGAAACCCCAACAAGCAGAATTGATTCTTTTCAATGCCCTAATTTTTGATGGTCGTAACATCGACGCTTACAGTGGCATCTATGGTCAAAATGTTCTCAGTCTTTCTTCTTCTGTGCAAGAACATATTGAAGCTCAAACCCAAGAAGTGGAATCCTGGCTAGCAAGTTCCGCTCAAAAAGTACAAGCAGAAGGATTATCCGTAGAATATTCTTGGCGCATTGGCGATCCCAGTAGTTGGATTCGAGAAATGGCAAAAAGCTATGATGTCGATTTAGTGATTTTAGGACGGAGAGGACGCAGAGGGTTAGCAGAAGTCTTTTTAGGCAGTGTCAGTAACCATGTTGTTCATTATGCCCCTTGTTCTGTGCTAGTGGTGCAAGGCAAAGATGCTTCTGAGACTGCAGAATCTTAATTGTTACAATGAAAAGAAAACATAATTGTTGTTTAAACTGAGGAAGCCCAATGACTGCGTCAATTGTAAATCAACAAAAACAGGGACAGGACGCTCCCCTTTCCCTCCATTATCTTGGCGATCGCGTCTTGCGTCAGCAAACCAAACGTATTAATAAGGTCAACCAGTCGGTGCGGGATTTAGCCCAAGAAATGATACAAACCATGTATGCTGAACAAGGCATTGGCTTAGCAGCCCCCCAAGTGGGAGTCAATAAGCAAATGCTGGTCATTGACTGCGACCCCAGTAATACAGCAACGCCCCCACTGATTCTAATTAACCCTGAAATTAAAAGTTACAGCAAAGAACTTTTGAAAGGAGAAGAAGGCTGTTTAAGTATTCCTGGTGTTTATCTCGATGTGGTGCGTCCAGAAGCTGTAGAAGTTAAATATAAAGATGAATCCGGTCGCCCCCAAAAAATGCAAGCCAGCGGACTGTTAGCGCGAGTGATTCAGCACGAACTTGATCATCTCCACGGGGTTTTATTTGTTGATCGGGTGCCGAATGATTTAGTCTTAACGGAAGCTCTCAATAAACATGGATTTTCAGTCCAAGCAGTTAAATCAATCTCATCATAAGTAATAAGGAGTTAAAGCGTGCTACTTACCCCGAAAAGTGGTCTATTTTTAATGGTTTCCTGCGTCGCAGCGATCGCTGCGGTGGGTTCGGTATTTGAACTTTCTTACGGTCATCCTCGCTATGGTGTCTTGATGACTTCAATTATCCTTAGTGGCAGTATTCCTCTCACAGGGGCTGCATTATGGGCAGCGGTCAAGGATGCTCGCGCTAATTTAAAGTAACAATCCTACTAAAAAAGGGTGGCAATTGCCACCCCAAACTTAGGTCTAAAAACAAGTTTTAATTAAGCAAATTAAGCAGTTACAGCTTTTTTCGCATTCGCTGCTAATTCGCCGTTAGCATATTTCACAGCATAAACATCTAAGGTTTCTTGCTTGATCTTATCCGCATTGCCAGCAGTGCCAAATGCTTCATAACGCTCGGCACAAACTTGCTTCATGTACTTAATGGAAGGTTTGAGGAAATGACGGGGGTCGAAGTTCGCAGGGTCTTTCATCGCTGCTTCCCGAATTGCTGCCGTAATTGCTAAACGGTTATCAGTGTCGATGTTAACTTTGCGCACACCGCTCTTGATTCCTTTTTGAATTTCTTCGATGGGGACACCGTAAGTTTCAGGAATTTGTCCACCGTAC
>JAVLCL010000304.1:0-4465 GCA_031580825.1 Halothece sp. Uz-M2-17 | reverse complement strand
GGCAATCTTAATCGTTTTTTGAGGCTCACTATAGCCAGAACTAATGTTCTGTTGTCCTTCTGGTTGAGATGGTTTCGCTTGTTTTGGTAGGTTTGGCAGTTGCGCCCAAGTCGATTTGGGTTCTCGTAAAAAAATTTCTCCCCGTTCAATATAAGGATAAAGAAGACGAGCTAATTTGATTTCATCTTGTTTAATAATTGTTGCTAATTGGTGGATGCTAAATCCCCGCATTAATTTTGAGAGTTTTGCCACTAGGGGATTCGATAAAGTATCAATCGCACGCTGATTAAAAAAATAGGGACGTTGATAAGGAGAGCTAATTTTATCTCGAAGGGATTGCCAAGACACCGCGCGATCGCGGAATTCTGCAACTAAAGTTGCCAATTGCGGACGAGGTTCCATGGAAACCAGAGGTTCGGTGGAGTCACTTTCTTGCCAATTATACTGACCATCTTGCAGCCAGCATAAGGGTTCTAGGGCTTCTCGACTCAGTTGTTCAGTCACTTGAGAAACTTGTTTCGCTGTTAGAAACTCTTGTCTTCCCAGCCAGTGAATAATACTATCAAGGGACATTTCGATAAGAGAATGTTGCGTCTTTTCCAGAGATTTCGCTGTTTTCAGTGCTTCTACTGCTTCTTGGCACCCCAAGTAACGAAGATGATACATTAACTCTTCTAGAGATTGAACTGACATTGATCCATACTGAAGTTGACCTTTGTCTAGATAAAGAATCCAGTTGATATTCTCTCTAGAGACTTCTAGAATGCCACTGCGATTGGATAACTGTTGTAAAAGCTCTAAGGAATCTTGAATCAATCCAGTGGCTTGTTCTGTGGCAAGAAACTCAGAAGAGTTTAAGGGATCGTTATCACTCATATTTAATTGGTGATTTAAATTTTCAAAGTTTAATCAGAATTTAGCATAGACACCTTATAAATACCTCCGTGTTTATGCTTATTAATTCAATAATACTGATTATTTCTTGATGTAATGGGTCGATGTTTTGTCGTAAGAAGCAGAATGAGCGTCGATCAAAATACGCAAAGCGAAGGGGTCTCGTTCTGTGTTGTAATCAATTGCTAGCAACTGTTAAAATATTTCTAGTTAGTTATATAGCAAAGTAAATATGGAAAATACAATCAATCTTTCTCCAGAATTCGCGATCGCGGGGCAAATTACCCCAGAACAACTCCAACGTGCAAAAGAAGCTGGCTATCAAGCCGTGGTTAATTTACGGATGCCCGGAGAACAAGGATTTATTGATAATCAAAATGCAGCGCAAGATGCGGGGTTACATTATGCCCATATTCCAGTTTCTCCAAGTGAAATCGGCAACGTAGCGGATCATGTGATCAATCAATTGGATGAACTGCCGAAACCCGCCTTAGTTCATTGTGGAAGCGCGCTCCGGGCTGGTGTGATGGTCTTAGCCTATATGGGGGTTCGCCAAGGAAAAAGTGCAGACACGGTTTTAGAGGAAGCCCGACAAGCCGGATTTACAATGATTGATGGCAAGCCCCCACTTAAACAATTTATTCAAGACTATATCGCTCAAAATGCTTAATTCTTAAGACTCTGACAGGTCTGACATAAGCCAAAAAACTCTAAGCTGTGGTAAAAAACTTCAAACTGATGGGAGGTTTCTAACTCCTTTTCCAAGTCATGGACGGGACATTCGTCAATGGGAAAGGACTGACCACAGTTGAGACAAGTCAAATAATGTTGATCATGCTCAATTGATTCATATAGAGATTCTCCTGTGGGAAGGGTGCGGGCTTGAACCGCCCCTTCTAGTTTTAAAGCCTCAAGCGCGCGATAGACGGTAGCCAGCCCTAACGGTTTTTCTTGTTGACGTAATTCGACATAAATTTCTTGAGCAGAGACGGGAGAATTTAACTGCTGTAGAAGATTGAGTACTTGTTTTTGGGAACGATTACGTTGGGCAGTCATTAATATCAAAAGGGTAAATGTATGCTACAGAATTAATTGGTGAATAACTGATAACTGTTGTACTCTAGGAATGCGGTGGTTAAAGAAAAAACAGTGAGTCAACAAACCTATAAAGCCCAAATCTATATTACCTTACGTCCCTCAGTGCTTGATCCGGCAGGAACAGCAGTGGCTTCCGGTTTACAACAACACGGTTATACTGGTGTCGAGTCGGTGAGAATTGGGAAGTATATTGAGTTAACAGTCACCAGTAAGAGTGAGGACTTTGCTCGGCAACAAGTGGATCAGATGTGTGACCAATTATTGGCGAATCCGGTCATTGAAAATTATTCTTTTGAATTAGAACAACTGGCAACAACAGTAGGAGGATAAGCATGAAGTTTGGCGTTGTTGTCTTTCCGGGGTCTAACTGCGATCGCGATGTGGCTTATGTAACACAAGATTTACTACATCAACCGACAAAGCTGGTGTGGCATCAAGAAACTGATATTGCTGACCTTGATGTGATTATTATTCCGGGTGGGTTTAGTTATGGGGATTATTTACGCTGTGGCGCGATCGCGCAATTTTCTCCCATTATGAAAGCGGTTCAAGAGCACGCGGAAAAAGGAAAATTAGTCTTGGGTATTTGTAATGGCTTTCAGATCCTAACGGAAGTCGGTTTACTGCCAGGAGCTTTAATTCGCAATCGAGATTTACATTTTATCTGCGATCGCGTGCCGTTAAAAGTTGAAAATGCGCGATCGGTTTGGACAGCAAGTTATTCTAAAAACAGTGTTATTACCCTACCGATTGCCCACGGAGAAGGGCGATATTTTGCCGAAGCAGATACTTTAAATGCGTTAGAAGAAAATGGACAAGTCTTGTTTCGTTACTGCAATCCTCAAGGAGAAATAACAGAAGTCAGTAACCCCAATGGCTCTTTAAATAATATTGCTGGCATCACCAATAAAATTGGTAATGTACTTGGAATGATGCCCCACCCAGAACGCGCTTCTGATGGAATTTTAGGAGCAACCGATGGCTTAGATTTATTTCAAGGATTGCTAAGAGAAAAAGTAATGGCGTAAGCAATTTTGAATGGAAAAAAAAATTACTCAGATTTTGACGATTTTTTTGAAGAATGACGTTTACGTAACGATTTTGCCTTGTTTTCTAAATCTTGAAAAAAATCAGTCTCCACAATTTCTTTTACTTGTTTGGCTTTCTTTTTCTGATTAATTTCAATGCGAAGTTCACTCACTTCTTGTTTTAACTTTTGCTCTCTTTGATAAACTTGCTCCGCCATTTTGTTAAAGACTCTCGCCAGATGTCCTAATTCATCTAAACGAGATTCAACCGGCTTCAGTCCGGATAATTCAAACGTTGCGCTCTCCACTTCAGTGGCTGCGGTGGTAATTGTTAGGATCGGTTTAGCAATTTGACGAGCGAGTAAATACACCAGTACGAGCATTAAAGTCGCAACCCCAATCCCAATATAGATAATCTCTCGCGCTAGTCTTACCGCCGGTTGAAACGCCTCCTTTTGAGACATTTCTGCAATGAGAGCCACTCCACCGCGTTCTACCCATTCATAGACCCCAATCACGGGGATCCCTTTATAATTTTCGTATAATCCACGACCGCTCTCACCATTCATCGCTAAATTAATCCCTCGGCTATTGATATCCTCTTCTTGATTTGATAAATCACGAACTGACTTTTCTCCTGAAATAAAGCGATTCTGACGCGCTACCCGATATACAAGATAGGTTTCGCCACTTTCTCCTAGCCCCGTTCGTTCTCGAATCAAGTTATCAATTGCATCCAAATTGAGAGTAATAGCAAGGACTGCTTCTCGCTGACCTTGATCATTTAAAACGGGAGTTGCTAGAGAAATTGTCAATTGTCCGGTTTGAGGAGAGCGATAAATAGTGGGAATGACATTAGACTCATTCCGTTCAAAATAGGTGGTTGTATTTCCTAATCCCAGATACGTTCCTTCTAAGTTTTTATTTGTAGAAAGTAAAACGATTCCTCCCTTCGTTAAAATTGAAACCTCTTCAATATCAGGTTTGAGATTGACAACATTTTCATAAAATTGATTCAGAGATTGTTCAGTTTCGGGATCCGTTGGCTCTAGGGTGTCACCGAGTTTTTTGACACTACTTCTTGTTTTAGGTAAATCAGCCAGTAATGTCGCTTCTCGACGTTGATTATTAAACCACTGCTCTAACTCATAGTTTTTTAGCGAAACCGCAACATTCAAACGTTCAAACAAAGAACCAGTTAGATAAAATTTAGCTCGATTGTAAGCGGTGAAGGCAACAATGGAAACGGTAATTAAGGAAAGTAAATAAAAGGAGCCAACTAATTGGAACAGTAAACTTTTTCGTAAAAATTTCATTAAAACTATCCTATCTATTGCTGTGACGAATGATCCTGTGGATAAGAAACCGCCTGCGAAGATTGAGGGACACTGATTAATCTCGGTTGAATGAGATGGAGAAGTAATGAGATCACCGCGGTTAAACCC
>JAVLCL010000303.1:0-4470 GCA_031580825.1 Halothece sp. Uz-M2-17 | reverse complement strand
TTAAACAGTCCAGCGACAGGAGAGGGTAGCCAACCCGCCACCCAATTCCATATTTGACGCAAGACAGTAAACGTTTCAGATTGTTCAATGGAAGGGGGAATCAATTCATGTCCGGGGATAGGGTCAAATTGAAACCAACCGTAATCAGGGAAATAGACCTCGGTTAAGGCAAATGCATCTGTGTTACGAATAAGATAAAGTCCGGTGAAGGGGTTAAAGCGACCGGTACTAAATCCTGTAGCGAGACGAGCGGGAATCCCTAAAGACCGTAACATGATGGTTAGGGTGGTGGAAAAATGATCGGGATAACCTCCTTCCCAATCAAAGAGAAAGGTTTCTACTAAATCTTGGTCTTCTTCTAAGAAAGGAATATTCGGTCGGATACGATAGTTTTGTTTAACGGCTTGCGCGAGATAGAGAGCTTTTTCATAGTTAGAAGTCAGCGGTTTTTCTGACTGATCAAGAAATGTCTGGGCTTGTTCACGGACTTTCGCTTTAACGTCTGGGGGAACTTGCAAATAACTTTCTCGGATGACCTCTGGATAATCAGTGCTTGCAGTACGCAGTTGTGCGCGATCGCGATAACGAACTTCCGAAACAACTGTATAAGTTAGCCCTTCTTCTAGAGGAATGGGAGATTGAATTGCACCATGAGGATCAATGGCAATTTCTCGTGTGGGAAAATACACATCTTCCGCAGCAGGTAATGCAGGAATTAAATTGGGTAAGTCAGAAATAATCGTGTAAGTTTGGACAATTTCTTCGGTTTTGGCTTCAGTAACTGGGTCATTCAAACGGAAACGATAAGACCAAGGGGGTCGTCTCACATCAATGGTTGGTTCTTCTTTTTCAAGTTTCCAGCCTTGTCCGGTATAACGATCAAATGCAAGCACTTTAACCCAACCATTGGCTTGGGATCGTAAGCGCATGACAACTTTTGGTGTCAGTTCTCCCCGTAAGTTTTGATTAATCTGATTACTAAACCCATAGTAAAATTGATCATCAACTTCTCCAGGACCTTCGACAGGACTGGTTCCAGTGCCAACATTTCCACCTTCACCGTCTCCTTCCCCCTCTTGCACATATCCTGAATTTGCAATTTGGCGGTCATTGTTATCGAAACTTTCATTTTCAAAGTTGTCTGGACCACTGACCGGAAAGGTTTGAATTTGATAGCTTGGAAAGCGAGGCATGAAAGCAAAAATGAGTAAGCCTAAGCTCAAGGTGAGAAGAAAGAAAATCCCAAGGCGACGTAACGGGAGTACAGAGGGAGAAAATAGCTTCTGTGGTGAGGATGTAGCGGTTGCGTCTTGTACGGCTGCTACAGCTAATCCTAAGCGCGATCGGTAATCTAAGACGAGAATTGGTAAACCCACGAAGAGAAAAATGACCAGTAACGGTGCAAATGCTAGAGTTTGGGAGAGGGTTCCTGCTACCCCTAACAAAATTAACCCAATCACCATCGAGTACCCCAAATCTTTACGACGGGGTAAATCAAAACTATGTAAAACTTGTAATTGAATCAGAAGTTCTGCTAAAACCAGACGAGTATCGTTCAGGCTACCGATTAAATTCTGGAAAAAGGCTGCCAGAGCGAATAACATCCCGATCGCGATTAGAAATTTAACTGTAATGTTACGCTTGTGTCGTTGTTGCCAACTCCAAAATCCGCCAATAAAACTAACGGGAATTGTCCATACACTAAAGCTGGTCTGTGCTGCTAAATCTGTAGCAAGAATGCCAATAGCAACCAAAAGTTGGACTAAAATTCTTAAGGGAATTGATTCTTCGGCTTGCGGGGAAGGAAGGGCTTTGAACTGCTCTTGAATTTGCCGAAAAAACGAAAATTGTTCCTGCGTTTGGCTGGAAGAATTGGACATAATGGCAATAAAGAAGAGATGAGATTTAAAGGATAATTAAAAACAATGGATCTTGATCAACAACTAGAACAATTGATTGCAGAAGCCCCAACTGAACGAGGAATGCCCCAAGTGATGGAGTACGCGATCGCGCCCATCTTAAAAGTGCTTGCACAACAACTCGGACATCACGACTATTATATCTTGCAAAACACAGAAGAAAATTGGCAAGTAACAACCCTGCGCCATCGTCAAGATCAAAATTTAACGAAACGAGTGATCTATGGTTTCCCCACTTTAGAAGATGCTAAAACCTTTGCTCAACATAGTGATGACCCTGAGTTAATGGCTTTACCGATTCCCATAACACACATCTTATTTGAGTTGTTGGCGTTTGACCAAGTGGATAGTGTGATCTTTTTTGATGAGTCAGGAAATTACGATAATGGGGTTGAAATTCCGAAAGAAAAATTAGAACAATCTATTCGAGAAAAGCTGAAGCAATTAAAAGCTAAAACGGAACAACCTCCTGCTAATTTAGCTTAATTTTTATTCTTCGTTCTTTGGAAACTTAAGTGCCGTAATCCACAAGAAGCCAATAACTTAAAGACGTTATATAGAAATGTTTCAATCAAAATAACTAAAATCGAAATAGTTGCTGAAATAGAAAATTACTCAACTTACTGATGAAACAATTAAACTGTAATGAAAGTTATCCTTGTCCTGTCTGTCGTTCCGGTGAAGTCAATGCTTTACCTTTAATGGAAGAGACATTTTCTTGTCAGTTTTGTCAGCATTTATTTCAAGCTGATTTTTCTCAACAATTACTGACGATGATGGACAGTGAAATTCCCTTAAGTTGGTATTGGAATGGCAAACGCTGGAGTAGTCCACAGCGCAAAGGGATTGAATTAGGATGGGGATACGCGATCGCTGCTTTATTTTTTCTATTAGTTCCTCCTCTCCTTGTTGGCACCGGTGCTTATCTTTTTCCACCAGTTCCGGGAACCCTTTTAGCTTGGCTTCCTACCGCGTGGACAGGGCTGACATTACTCACCCATTTAGGGATTTTAATTTGGTTAACGATTGAATATTATCAGTTTCCAATTTTAATGTATTTACAAGCAATAATTCGGCAACGTTTCCAGACGGAAAGAAATGCTGATTATTAATTTAGAATGCAAAGTAATGAGTTAAAAAATCTTTTAAATTCAGTGCTATTCCATGAAAAATCCTGACTCTAATTTCTTTTATCAGCTTGAGCAATATCGAAAAAAATACGAGCAAGAATTATTAAATCATGTAATTCCGTTTTGGGAAAACCATTCTCCAGACTGGAAAAACGGAGGTTATTTTAATTGTCTTGATCAAGATGGGAGAGTTTACGATACCACTAAACATATCTGGTTACAAGGACGACAAGTTTGGATTTTTAGTAAGTTTTATCGTGATATTGAAGCAAAACCAAAATGGTTAGATATTGCGCGTTTAGGAGCGGATTTTTTACAACAACACGCGATACAGAAAGATGGGCGTGTTTATTTTTCTCTGACCGCAGACGGAAACCCCATTTATCAACAACGCAAAATTTTTTCCGAATGCTTTTATATCATGGCATTAGCGGAGTTTTCTCGGGCGAGTGAACAACCCCATCTATTAAAAGAAGCGAAGTTAGAACTAGAAAAAGTTTGGGATTGGGCGCAAGATTGGACAAAAGTGGGGCGACCCCGTTATTCAGGGCAAATTCCTGCTCAAAGTTTAGCAGTCCCGATGATTTTGCTAAATTTGATTGCAGAAGTCGCAGGAGAAGACACCACTCCTTATCAACGGGAAGTAGAAGATTGTATTCGTCGCTTAAAATTACATATTCATTCTGAGACAAAAACAGTTTACGAAACAGTCACTCCTGAAGGAGATTTGATTGATAGTAGTGACGGGCGATTATTGAATCCCGGACACGCCATAGAAGCAGGTTGGTTTCTCCAACATTGGGCGCAACTTCTCCAACGAAAAGATTTATCTGAAACTGCAATTAATATCATTCGGTGGTCATTTGACAGAGGTTGGGATTCTGAATGTGAAGGAATTTATTATTTCTTAGATGCAAACGGATATAGTCCTACCCCTTTAGAATGGTTCATGAAATTATGGTGGGTGCATTGTGAAGCGTTATATGGTCATCTTTTAAATTTTTCCATTACAGGTGACTTAGCCGATTGGGAAGCCTTTCAAAAAGTCGATACTTACATTTTTAATCATTTTCGAGATCCTGAATATGGAGAATGGTTTGGCTATCTCGATCGCGCTGGAAAGGTCACTCATCGCTTCAAAGGGGGTCCCTACAAAGGGTGTTTTCATGTTCCCCGCACTCTTTGGCTCTGTTGGCGATTATTACAGCAATTAGAGCAATCTTCCTCACCTACCTAGGGCTTGCTGAAAAAGTCTAATTATTGGTTTAGCTAGGCAAAAGTCAATAGACAACAGGCAATAGTGAAGAAGGAAGGTAGGAAAAGCTAGACGTTTTCTTGGAAGGTGCAACGTTTTCTGCCTTGATCGTTCAATTCCCATGCACTTTTTCCAAGAATTAAGAGGCTTAAAACCTGATTGAGTA
>JAVLCL010000302.1:0-4473 GCA_031580825.1 Halothece sp. Uz-M2-17 | reverse complement strand
CTGCAGCCTTTGGTTCCAAATCTGCTCAATTCTTTGGGGATGCCACCAAGATTAGTGCCAGTACCCGACGACAATTTTTACGGAATGTAGCAATTGGCGCAGCATTAGTCACCCTTTCCAATTGTGGTCGGAATAATCAATCGGGTGAACCGGAAGGAGGTGAGCAAACTTCTGAAGCGGTTGACACCAGTAATTTAGAAAAAACAGATTTAAGAATTGGGTTCATCCCGATTACTTGCGCTACACCCATTATTATGTCCAAACCCTTAGGGTTTTATGAAAAATATGGGTTTAATGCAGAAGTGGTGAAAATGCCGAGTTGGGCAGCCGTTCGGGATTCCGCGATCGCGGGTGAATTAGATGCCTACCATATGTTAGCCCCCATGCCGATTGCCATGACGTTGGGATTAGGATCATCTACGTTCCCGGTTAAACTCGCCAGTATTGAAAATATTAATGGTCAAGCGATCACGGTTGGTTCTAAATATCAAGGACAAATTAATGGACCAGCAGACTTCAAAGGCTTTAAGATTGGTGTTCCCTTTGAATTTTCCATGCACAATCTCCTCCTTCGCTATTACTTAGCAACCGGCGGAATTGATCCTGATAATGATGTGCAGATTCAAGTAGTTCCCCCACCAGATAGTGTTGCCCGTCTCACGGTGGAAGATATTGATGCCTATTTAATGCCAGATCCGTTTAATCAGCGAGCAGTTGCAGAAGGGGCTGGATTTATTCATATGTTGACCAAAGACTTATGGCCTGGACATCCTTGCTGTGCCTTTGCTGCGAGTGACGAATGGATTGACAGTAACCCCAATACCTTCCGCGCTTTGAATAAAGCAATTATTGATGGGGCAGGTTATGCCAATGATCCGAAAAATCGGAAGGAAATTGCCGAAGCGATCTCTGCCCGTAACTATCTCAACCAACCAACAGAAGTTGTGGAAGCCGTGTTAACCGGTCAATTTGATGATGGAACGGGCAATCAGCGAGATGTGCCAGATCGCATTGGTTTTGATCCCTATCCTTGGAAGAGTTTCTCCCATTGGATTTCTTCACAACTCGTCCGTTGGGATTTCTTACCAGAAGAAAAAGCTAATTATGAAGAAATTGGTGATCAGGTGTTCTTAACCGACTTAGCGCGAGAACTGGCAAAAGAAGTGGGACAAGAACCTCCCCAAGATGTGTTGAGAACCGAAAAACTGATGTTTGATGAGTTTAACCCAGATCAAATTGATGCTTACGTCAAAGAACAAATTGACAAATATGGGGTTTAATTTTTGCAACCATGATTAGTAAACAAGAAACTTTAACGCAGCGATCGCCAGCGTTGCCGAATTGGTTAGAGAATAAAAATTTACAAGCCCTGCTGCTGTTTCTGGCTTCGTTAGCTGTATTCCTTATCCTTTGGGAAATTGGAGCTAAAATTGGGCTTTTCTCAAAACTAATGCCTCCTGCCAGTCAAACGATTGTAGAGTTTTGGGGTTGGATTTCTAATCCTTTTTACGACTATGGTCCCAATGATAAAGGGATTGGTTGGCACCTATTAGTGAGTCTGCGTCGGGTTGCCATTGGTTTTACAGTGGGATCTTTAATTGCGATTCCCTTAGGCATCGCTGTCGGGTTATCAGAAGTGATTTCCAAAGCCGTGGATCCCTACATACAACTTTTGAAACCTGTTTCTCCTTTAGCTTGGTTACCTCTTGGACTGGGGATTCTACAAGATTCAGAACTCACTGCTGTTTTTGTCATTGCCATTACCAGCATTTGGCCAACCCTAATTAACACTAAGTTTGGCATTAGTGGTGTCAGTGAAGATTACTTAGATGTGGCAAAAACATTAGGGGCTTCTCGTAAACGCACAATTTTGAAAGTCATACTCCCCGCAGCAGCGCCGAGTATTGTCTCTGGTTTACGAATCAGTATGGGCATTTCTTGGCTGGTGATTGTTGCAGCCGAAATCTTAGTCGGTGGAACGGGGTTAGGGTATTTTGTTTGGAATGAATGGAATAACCTCAGCATCACCAGTATTATTACCGCCATCATTGTGATCGGTTTAGTGGGAATTGTTCTCGATCAATTATTTGGCTTATTACAGACCTTTGTCTCATTTGGAAAACAAGGATCATCATGAATCATCTCTCTTTTAACGAAAATGCTGGTCAGGCTGTTGCTGAGGTGGGAAGTGATGTCCAGTTGTCTCTCCAAGGCGTTACCAAACTCTTTCCAGGGAAACGAGGTTGGGTCAATAAACTCTTTCGCCAGACTTCTGCTGACTTTCTCGCACTCGATGACATTAGCCTTGACATTAAACACAATACCTTTGTCTCGATTATTGGACCTTCTGGCTGTGGAAAATCCACTCTCTTAAATATCATTGCTGGATTATCTTCAATTACTCATGGCACGGTGCTGATGAATGGTTTTCCCATTACTGGACCAGGTGCAGATCGGGGGATGGTCTTCCAAAATTATGCCCTCATGCCGTGGATGAGTGTGCAAGAAAATATTGCCTTTGCCATTGAAACCGTTTATCCTGAAATGCCGGAACGACAACGGAAGCGGGTGGTCAAAGAGCATATTGAACTGGTGGGCTTAACCGGCGCTGAGAAAAAGCATCCTCATGAACTTTCAGGGGGAATGCAACAGCGAGTCGGGATTGCCCGAGCACTTGCCATTAATCCCCAAGTATTGCTCATGGATGAACCCTTCGGTGCTTTGGATGCCCTAACCCGGGGCTTTCTACAAGAGGAAATTGAACGCATCTGGGAGCAACAACGCAAAACCGTCATCATGGTGACTCACAGTATTGAGGAAGCCCTGTTACTCTCAGACCAAATCATTATGATGACTCGGGGTCCGGCTGCGCGAGTAGATCAAGTTCTAGACATTCCCTTCCCCCGTCCCCGTACTCGGGAAAAAGTCGAAACCCATCCTGACTATAGTGATTTGAAATTGGAGATGGAAAAACATCTCTACCGTGAAACCCGAGCCGTAGAACAATCTCGGTTAGGTGCTCAAAGTTAAACTGTGTTGATCATCATATTTTTAATTGGAGGAGTAAAACCATGCCAATTGCTGAAATTACCGAAAAACTCTTAGCAGCCAAAAAAGAAAAAGGATTAACCTTTGAAGATTTAGAAAAAGCCGTGGGTCGTGATGAAACTTGGATTGCATCAGTCATCTATCGTCAAGCCAGTGCAGATTTAGAAGAAGCGAAGAAAATTGTTTCTAAATTGGGCTTACCGGAAAGTATGGCAGAACCGCTAACTGTTCCCCCCTTAAAAGGCAGCTTAGACCCACAAATCCCCACTGATCCCTTAATTTACCGCTTATATGAAATTATGCAAGTGTATGGGATGCCCGTAAAAGAGGTGATTCACGAAAAATTCGGGGATGGAATTATGAGTGCCATTGACTTTTCCATTGAAGTCGATCGCGTGGCAGATCCCAAGGGCGATCGCGTGCAAATAACAATGTGCGGTAAGTTCTTGCCCTACAAAAAATGGTAATTCTGTCCCCTTTAAGGAAATCTTCGTTTATGAAATTAACTCAACGTATTCATCCGCAACGGCTCACCTACCGCATTCTACTGGGTCTAACCATCATCAGTCCGTTGCTGATTGCCCCAGCAGCGTTTGCCCATCATCCGTTTGGGGGATCAACGCCGAATACCTTTATTACTGGTTTTCTGTCTGGTTTAGGGCATCCGGTTGTTGGGCTTGACCATCTGACATTTGTGATTGGCAGTGGACTCGTCGCCATTGGGCTGCAATGGGGGCTGATTGTTCCCATCGCATTTTTAGCAACCGCTCTCTTGGGCACTAGCTTCCATTTGATGGGGTTTGATATGCCCCTATTAGAAGCAGCGATCGCGAGTTCAGTGGTTTTATGGGGTCTCGTGTTAGTCCGTAAGGAAGCCTTTCAGAATACCGCAATTCTTGCTGCACTGGGCGCGATCGCAGGCATTTTTCATGGTTATGCTTATGGAGAAGCGATTATTGGGGCAGAAATGAGTCCGATGATTGCCTATTTAAGCGGTTTTACCCTCATTCAAGGGGGAATTGCATTTGCAGCTTATGGGATTGGCAAAAATCTGTTTCAGTCTTTGCCCTCTCTGGTTCCCTATTTCGGATTAACGATCTGCGCGATCGGAGTTGTTTTCTTCTCGCAAGCAATTTAAATCAAAATTAGAGGTTTCAATTGAGAGGAATCGCCAAAATGGATTTATTTTCCCGTCAACAGAATAAAGCTAATCCCGCTCAAGTTAAAGCGATTAAAACTTGGATCTATGAAATCCTTGCCATTTCTCAAGAGATTCCAATTTCGATTAGTCAACTGCGTTGTACTGAACCGGGCTGTTCTCCAATTGAAACCGTTATTTCTGTCATGAAAACCCCAACGGAAACCTATAAAATTCATAAATCTGTTGGGGAAATAGAATATGATGATATTTGTCAATTAAAAACT
>JAVLCL010000301.1:3288-4497 GCA_031580825.1 Halothece sp. Uz-M2-17 | reverse complement strand
CCCCTCCCGCAAAGTTTATTAACTCGACAACAAGACTTTTCTCATCCTTATTATTGGGCGACATTTACTGTTATTGGTAACCCTTGGTAATTTTATCAGTGACCAGTGACTAAAAACTAATGACTAAAAACAAATGACTAATGACTATCGAATTACGAAATAACTTAAGAGTGGGACAACAACCCCTTGCTGATTGGGAAGGGGGAAAACTGGCGGTTTCTGCGGTACCGGGTGCGGGAAAGTCAACGGGAATGGCGATTGCAGCCGCGATCGCGATCGCGCATCATTATTTAAATATGAAACACCAGTTAATTGTGGTCACGTTTACTCGTTCGGCTGCTGCGAGTATTAAAGCGAAAATTAGCGAAAATCTCCAAGAATTACAATATCCCAATACAGGATACAGCGTACAAACGTTACACGGACTCGCCCTCAATATTGCGTCTCGTTACCCCAATTTATCAGGATTAAACCCCGATACGACCACTTTAGTCAGTCCTAGCCAAAACCATCGTCTGGTGAAAGAAACCGTCGAAACTTGGATCAGCCGTTATCCTGATGAATACAAAACTTTGCTAGAGGGAAGAGTGTTTGATGGGGAAGAAACGGAACATTTGCGCCGTCAGTCGGTATTGCGAACGGAAGTCTTACCGAAGTTAACCCAAACCGCCGTTCAAGAAGCGAAAAGTTCTGGGTTATCTCCGGAGGCGTTATGGGACTTGAGTTGGCAAAATCAAGACCCATATAATACCCTTGGGGTTACGGCAGGGTTGTATGAAATTTACACAGAGATTGCGCGATCGCGCAGTTTAATCGACTACAATGATATGATTATCGGTGCGTTACGAGTTCTAGACTCTCCTGTGGTCGCAGAACAACTGCAAGGACAAATTTATGGGGTGTTTGAAGACGAAGCACAAGATTCTAGCCCGTTACAAGCGAAACTCCTCGATATTCTCGCCAGTGATATTAATAACCCAGAACTTCCACCGAACTTAGTGCGGGTAGGGGATCCCAACCAAGCCATTAATTCGACGTTTACTCCAGCCGATCCCATCTACTTCCGTCATTTTTGTGAAACTTGTGCGGAAGAAAACCGTTTAGCGGAGATGAAAGAAGCGGGACGCAGCAGCCAAATCATTATTGACGTTGCGAACTATTTTCTGCGCTGGGGAAATCAAAATCATCCCCAAGAAATTCCCTTTCGGG
>JAVLCL010000301.1:0-3278 GCA_031580825.1 Halothece sp. Uz-M2-17 | reverse complement strand
GATATTTTACCTGTTCCTGCGAATGACCCCCAACCGGATGCAAATCCTTCTCCCATGGATAACGGTTTAGAAATCCACACGCCAAAAGATATTTATGAAACTGTCTCTTTAATGCGCGATCGCGTGAAAACTTTACTGACTGAAAATCCCAAACATAATGCAGCAATTTTAGTCCGTAATAATCGCCAAGGGACATTTCTCGCGGAAAGTTTAATCAATCTGCAACATGATCACGACATTCGCATTTATGAAGCCAGTCAAAGCAATCGCTCCTCTCAAATTCCCATTGAGATTTTAAGCCTCTTACAGTTTCTCAATCGCCCTCATTCCAGCGAATACACCAAAGCAGCTTTAGATGTTTTAACCCAACGCAGTTTAATTCCCAAACAAGACCTTAACGCCCTTTCCACTTACCCCGAACAATTCCTGTATCCCACGCCTCTTGATCCTCCCCAAAGTGAACCCGTCAAAAAAGCAGCCCAATATTGTCGGAGTCTCCTCAAAGCAAGGATTGAACTTCCCAGTTATCAACTGATTTCCTTTCTCAGCTTAACCCTCAATTATCAGGCTTCGGAACTGGCGACCGTACAAAAATTAGCGGAACGGGTGCGTCAAGAAACACAGGGACGTAGTGCTGTAGTAGATATTATTGCTGCCCTTCAGGAAATTATCAATACTGAACAATTTCTAGGGATTGATGAAGACAGTGACGATCAATATGTGAAACCGAAACAAGTCACGATTATCACCATGCACAAAGCAAAAGGACTAGATTGGGATTATGTGTTTATTCCCTTTCTCCATAAAGATAATCTTCCCGGTCAACCTCGCGTTCCCACACCGCAGAAGTTTATCGGTGACTTTACCTTATCAGAAGTAGCGCGATCGCGCATTCGAGAAATTGTCCACAGCCAGTATAAACAAGAACCTATCACCCTCGATAAACCTATTACCGCTTGGGAAAAAGCCGGAGAACTGCAAACCGCAGAAGAATACCGTCTCTTTTATGTTGCCATGACCCGAGCCAAACGATTACTCTGGCTATCCGCAGCGCAAAAAGCACCCTTTCGCTGGAATCAGTTTAACCTCAAAGGCGCAAATCCCCTTCAAGATAAAAACCCCTCCCCCTTCTTCCCTGCTTTAAAGCAACACTTCCCTCATGCAGTTTGTGATTGAAGCTCTTCTTCCTTTTCTCCATACTCTGTGACTCTGTGGTTCAATCATGATATTCTTCTGCACTTGACTGAATTTTTTTACTCAACTACTTGCATTATTAACTAAATGGTTATATAGTATATATGTACTCTTGCTTAGACAACATCTTTTGTATTGGATTCAATGGAGTGATTAACTTATGACAACCACCTTTCAACAAGAGCAAAGCCAGAACCTCTGGGAGCGATTTTGTCAATGGGTCACCAGCACCGAAAACCGCCTTTATATTGGTTGGTTCGGTATTCTGATGATCCCGACAATCTTAACTGCAACCACCTGCTTCATCATTGCGTTCGTTGCAGCCCCTCCCGTTGATATTGATGGTGTGCGTGAACCCGTTGCTGGTTCTCTCCTGTACGGAAACAACATTATTACGGCTGCGGT
Organism: Halothece sp. Uz-M2-17; assembly: GCA_031580825.1. Classification (GTDB taxonomy): domain Bacteria; phylum Cyanobacteriota; class Cyanobacteriia; order Cyanobacteriales; family Rubidibacteraceae; genus Halothece. The sequence goes on along the minus strand of JAVLCL010000301.1, from coordinate 1,679 downwards.
TGTTCCGAGTTCCAATGCGATTGGGTTACACTTCTATCCCATTTGGGAAGCTGCAACTCTGGAAGAATGGCTCTATAATGGTGGTCCTTACCAACTCATCATCTTCCACTTCTTAATTGGCATTTTTGCTTATCTTGGACGAGAATGGGAACTCTCCTACCGTCTGGGAATGCGCCCCTGGATTGCAGTTGCTTTCTCCGCACCAGTTGCTGCTGCAACCGCTGTCTTATTCGTCTATTCCATTGGACAAGGCTCTTTCTCGGATGGTTTACCCTTAGGCATTAGCGGGACATTCAACTTTATGTTTGTATTGCAAGCTGAACATAATGTCTTAATGCATCCCTTCCACATGATTGGTGTTGCTGGTGTCTTTGGTGGTGCACTCTTCTCCGCAATGCACGGTTCTCTCGTCACTTCCAGCTTAGTTCGTGAAACCACTGAAAACGAAAGCCAAAATAACGGCTACAAATTCGGACAAGAAGAAGAAACTTATAATATTGTTGCTGCTCACGGCTACTTTGGTCGCTTAATCTTCCAATATGCCAGCTTCAATAACAGCCGTAGTCTCCACTTTTTCCTCGCTGCTTGGCCTGTAATTGGCATTTGGTTTGCTGCGATGGCGGTTTCTTCCTTTGCCTTTAATATTAATGGCTTTAACTTCAATCACTCCGTTTTAGACAGTCAAGGTCGCGTGCTTCATACTTGGGCTGATGTCTTAAACCGAGCCAATTTAGGAATTGAAGTCATTCACGAACGTAACGTTCACAACTTCCCCTTAGACTTAGCTGCAGGTGAAGCGACTCCCGTTGCAATGAACGCGCCTGAAATCAACAGTTAATTTTTAATCGATCCCTAAATCATCTTAACTCTCTCCTTCGGGAGGGAGTTTTTGTATAGGAAAATGTATAAGGAATCAGAAGGGTTATACCATAAAGAAATAACAGTCGATAAGATTGAAACACTGAAAGAGATACCAGACTTAAAATAATGGTATTGATAGCAGCGATCAAAAAGCCAATTACGAGCCAGATTGAGATATCAGCTTTAAATTTGATTTGTTTTATGAGGTTTTGATAAGACTTTCTCCAGTAAAAAACTTTCATATAACCGAAAACAAGTCCGAGAGGAATCCCTACATCAGAAATAACTTGCAAAATTATATTATGAGCATGATTAATAAAGAAACCAAGCTCATTTTCACATTCAATCGCAAAGGAACCAATTCCTAATCCTAATAGAGGATCATCTTTTATACGAGATATGGCACATTGAAAAACATCCAGTCTAAAACTTTGTTGATGAAGAGAGGAGAATCTTTCCCAAATTTCAGGAGGAATCAATTGGCGTGATGCTGTTGTTAACCAACCCATCTCATTACTAGCAAAATAAATACTGAAAAATAATGCGATTCCTAAAACGACTGCTACTGATTTGATCGTTCTGTTTGAGAGAAATAGAAAGCCAATAAAAAGTTCTGACAAGTAAAGTAATTGTGCTTGACGAGATTTTGACCATAAAATAATTAAGGAAATCAGGATAGCTGTGATCACTAAAAACGTGATTGCAACTTTTAATTTAAATAATACGTTTTGATGTTTTGTGATGATTTTATGTTTAGAAAAAGTGATTAAAAAGTTCCAGTAATATAAAATAAGACTAATGATGAGAGGAAAGCATAT
>JAVLCL010000300.1:0-4498 GCA_031580825.1 Halothece sp. Uz-M2-17 | reverse complement strand
GGTGAGGAGAAAAAATGATGCCATTGCGGGTTTTCAGGGCAAGTAGTGCTTTAAAAATAGCGGTAGAAGTGGGGTTAGTTGTGGGAACAATTCCGGCTAAAACCCCAATGGGTTCGGCTATTTTCTGCATCCCATAATGGGGATCGGATTCAATGATTCCACAAGTTTTTTCATGCTTATATTTGTTATAAATCATTTCTGAAGCAAAGTGATTTTTGATCACCTTGTCTTCTTGCACCCCCATTCCCGTTTCTTGAACCGCTGTTTTTGCTAATGGAATGCGATTCATATTGGCAGCTAATGCTGCTTTTTTAAAGATAGTATCCACTTGTTCTTGGCTATAAGTGGCATATTGCGCTTGGGCTGCTTTCACTTGGGAAATCAGATTTTCAAGTTCTTGGAGGTTGGTAACAGTCATGTATGAGATCTCCTTTAGCTGTTTGAGACATTTTTGGGGAACGTCTTGACGTTGTTTGTCTTTAGTCTTTCGTGCTTGATTGCAGTGGCTTCTGACTAATGACTAATGAACGTTAATTCTGTCACTTGAAAAGAGGAAAATTGTGCTAGCAATTAACTCTCGTGTTGGTGATTTGATATCTTCAAATTGATACTGATAACCGAGTTTTTCCCATTTATAGCAGTACATATTCAGGTTAGGACAGGGTTAAACTCTAGAATCTAGTTATCACCTAATGGGGCAAATTACCTGTTGCCTATTGCCTAGCGCGTAGCGCTATATAAGCACCCATTTGAGGCAAGGGTAAAAACTTCTAGCTTTTCTACATTATGCAAAACTCAAGACTGACACCACTGATCTCTTAAGATTATCAATGGGATCATTGAGATCAAATACTCAAGCCTTGCTGCTTTCCCAATTTTCAAATGACGAAGATCAAGGTTATTTAGCGCGTAATCTCCCTAAGCCATTTGTCAAGGAATAACTAAAACTCAGTCCTTTCAACCACAAAGCAGGAAATCGTTTTTCTAGCCAAGATTGATTCTTTTCTAGCCATTGGGGAAACCAACCTCGGAATAAAAAACCAATGATCGCATCAAGGGTAAAGCTGAGATAGCTTCCCACCCAACGGAAAAAGTCTTTTGCTCCCGCTTGTTGCCAAATCCAACTGATTAAAGCAGGATTCATCGACGCTGCTTTTAAGGCGAGACGGTTGAATAAAAACCAACCGGTGCGATCTTTAATAAACGTATCGGCAACTTCTGGGGGTTCATTGGCAAGTAAGCCAAAAAAGGTATTTAACATGGCGTTAATACGTTGCGGAGGAAGGGTTTTCCCTGTGGGAACCATCATCCCCTTAGAAAATAGCCAAGTTACAGCAACATTACTTTGATAAGCGCGAACTTGGTTCAGGTGTTTGGCTTCTAATAAATCATGTTTAAGGGCGGTTTCCAGAAGCGTGGTCAGGCGATCTAAGTTGCGAACGAGAGAACCAAAGCCTGTAAAAACAAGGGGAGATTGTAAGGAAGCTGCATCTCCCAAAGCAAGGAGACGGTCAAAGGCAACCGCGCGATCGCGATCGCCAACGCTAAAATGACCGGGAATATAACCAAAGGTCGCTTTTTTCCATTGCAATTGTTCCATGTCGCAGCGACGATATTCCGGCAAAATTGTAAAGAAATCTTCATACATTTCTAATAAAGAGCCTGGGTTATCCGGATGAACTTGATGATAATGGAACAGATAAATGGTCAGTTCTTCTTCCGCAGCCGGAAATAACTCCCAAATCAGTTGTCGTCCGCGAGAAATATCACCATGAGAGTTTAAAACATCTCCATATTCAGAATCCCACACCCCTTCTGGAAAACCACTTTTCACCGTTGCACCAACAGTGGGACAAACACTATCAAAGGCTCGCTTCCCATTGAGTTGCCATGCAATGGGAGACGCTGAACCCATGGCATCAATTAACAGTCGTCCGACGGCTTGTTTGGGCTTCTCAGTGGGTAAATGTTGACAATGAACCGTTACCGCTGTATTGCTCACCTCTGCTTCAACAAACTCGGTTTCATCCCAAATTTCACCTCCAGCAGCAATTAACTTTTCCCCACACATGGCTAACAGTTTTTCCGAGTCTAGGGCAATATTTAAAACCGTTGGCGTATGTAAAACATCCCCTTTCAGATGCGGGGGGTTATTACCATCAAAAAACTTATTAAAGCCATCTTTGTACTCTCTCGCAATCAGGGTTTCAAACTCATCGGTGGTAAATAAATCGAGATCAATCAGTGCTTGAAACTCTTGCCGAGAAATATTCCATTCACGGTTCATCCGTCCAAATGGGAGACGTTCTAGCAGTAATACCCGATATCCCATTTGCGCCATTAGTGTGGCACTGATCACGCCTAAAGCACCGCCGACATAAATTAAGTCATAATTTGGTGATTTTTCTGGTTCATTCGTTGTTTTTTTAACTACTGTTTTAGGATGTTTAGGATTACGAGCTTCCGATCGCCAACGCTGTTCCCACCAATATGCCCGAATCAGTGCAGATTCGCCATTGGGAATTTTTTGGAAGAAATGGACGGTTTTCGGATACTGTTGGGCAAGTGCGGAAAAAATGGATTCTTGGGAGAGGTCAATCTCAGGAGGTTCCGGATAAGTAGGGGGAAATGCTTGTTGGAGAGAGTATTTTAAGTTTTGTCCTAACCGACGGGCAAATGCTGGTGGAAAGTTTCCCCAACGAAAGGCTTTTAAATAGGTTGTATTCTGCACCGACCAGAGAAAGACAGACAATTCGCCGGGTGTGTTTGGGAACTTTAACCTTAAACCTTGAGTCGTATCTTTTTTGTGAGATTCATCAATATTCCATTTTTTTCGCAACCAATGAGCAATAAGGGCGGAATCGCTGACAGGGACTTCAATATAGAGGATTTCTTCCATGATTGTTCTTTGCTAACAGTAAATTTGTGCCAAGGTGGCAGTCAATTGTGCAGAAAGTACGCTAAACTTTCAGGTACTCAAAATTAAAAACGTTTAACAAAAGTTAACTTTCTTATTATTCTTTAAGAAAACACTGTGTATTGTAAACCAGCCATGAATTATCCCATCCCAGCGACAGTAGAAGAAATAGAAGCACTGAAAGGAAATCCGGTTGATGAAGAACTGATTGCTGCTGCGATCGCGGGAGTTGTCCAAATTGCGAAAGCCCAAGGGCAAACGTTAGACGAACTAACAGCAGAAGTTCTTGCGGATGACCATTGGTTAGATTCGTCCCAAAGACGATGGCTTAGTGATATTGTGGCGCAAGCCTGGAAAACTCTTTGTCATAATGATTGATGAATTCTATTTCTAAGTGTCTATGTCGCCCACAGTTAGCTTAATTTCTGCATCCTCTTATCACTCTCCAGCCCTAGAAGAGTCGATTCGGCAAGTTTTAGCTCCCCTCGGTGGAATCGAAGCCTTTGTCCAACCAGGAGACAAAGTTTTACTCAAGCCGAATTTTCTTACGGGTTCTCGTCCCACAAAAGAATGTATTACTCGTCCAGAAGTAACGGCTTGTGTGGCAAAACTGGTGCAATCTGCAGGAGGAAAGCCTTTTATTGGGGATAGTCCAGCGTTTGGCAGTGCTTATGGGGTGGCGAAAGCCAACGGTTATTTACCCTTTTTAGATGCGTTAGAGATTCCAATTGTTGAATTTCAGGGTCAGCGTTATAAAACAGCAAGTGAAACTTTTAATCATTTGCGTTTATCAAAAGAGGCAATGTCTGCTGATGTGGTGATCAATTTGCCAAAAGTGAAATCTCATAGTCAATTAACTTTGACATTGGGCGTTAAAAATTTATTTGGTTGTGTGCCGGGGAAAATGAAAGCCTGGTGGCATATGGAAGCGGGGAAAGATAGCAATCGCTTTGGGGAAATGTTGGTAGAAACCGCCAGCGCGATCGCGCCAAATTTGACTCTCATTGACGGCATTATTGGACATGAAGGGAATGGACCCAGCGCAGGAGAACCCCGCTTCTTGGGCTTACTGGGGGCTTCTACAGATGTTTTTGCACTCGATCGCGCCCTCGTTGAAATTCTTCAGGTTCATCCCGAACAAGTACCGACTCTTGCTGCATCCTTACGCCAAGGCGTGTGTCCTGAAATTCATGAAATTAACTTCCCTTTGGAAACACCAACCGCTTTGCAAGTTCAAGATTGGCAACTTTCTGATCAACTGTATGCCATTGATTTTGGCGCACCGCGAGTGTTGCGCTCTCTATTCAAGCATCTTTACATCCGTTGGATTAAAGAACCGATGCAGCCCTATTCTTCTCGTTAGTTATTAGGTATTACAAAGTTTCGTTGAAGATGAAGACATTTATAGACAAACTAACACTTTTCTTCTTCTGCTATCATAATAGTAGAAATGATTTAACCTCATTTCTTTTAAGAGACTCACTTTATTAGAGTGAATAATCTCATCTTTAAAGTAGTTTGGAACTTCTATAGCAATCCTAGATGATTTTAGAGAATAATAGAAGAGAAGTAAGATCGCGA